>CANMHZ010000007.1 GCA_947497635.1 Helicobacteraceae bacterium
AATCCCATCAGCTTTTTGATGAACAGTGGAACACTTATCTCAAAGGGGCGGTAACACCAGAAGAGGAAAAAAAGCTTTCCTCGGCAAAAGTGATCATTGAACGTACAGACCGCTCAATCGATTTGCTCGAAAAAGCGATGAAAGAAAAACAACTGATGAGCGTACTGGATCTTATCCAAAGTGATTTTCCCTATAGTCTCACCCCAGCTTGTGAACAACTCGACGAGCTAATTGAATTACAAATCACTAACGCCAATAACCTCTATATCATTTCTCAAAAAGAGTTTGATAAAATGCTTTGGCTCATTATCCTCTCATTTCCGATCGGAATGATTATCGTCCATATTGTCCTCCACTTCATCACCAAATATCTACTCAAAAAAATAGCCAATTTAACTAAAATTGCGCAACATCTACGCTCAGGAAATCTTTTAGAGCGGATTGATTCAACGGGGGATGACGAACTATCCACTGCAGCAAAAGATATGAATGACTCGATGCAGGAGCTCCAAGAAATGATGAGTAGCATGAAATGTTCCTCGGATAATAGCATCACTTCAGCGCAAGAGCTTTACAGTGTTTGTGGAGTGATTAAAAATCGGTTGGAAACCAGCGCAACCGATATTTCCCAAAGTCATAGCCAAATTTTTGCCCTTCAAAAAATTATTCACACCTCTACCGATGCGTCCGAAGAGACCAATACCAAAATCACTGAAGCTTCAGCGCAACTTTCCAAAGCCAGTCAACAAATCACCAAAATGAATGGGGATATACATGTCGTTGCTAAAACGCAAACCACCCTCTCAGATGATTTAAAAACCCTTACATCTCAAGCACAAGATATTAAAGGGGTACTCAACATCATCGGAGATATTGCCGATCAAACGAATCTTTTGGCGCTCAATGCTGCAATCGAAGCAGCACGGGCGGGAGAACACGGGAGAGGGTTTGCTGTTGTAGCTGACGAAGTACGAAAACTCGCTGAACGAACACAAGAGAGCCTTTCACAAATCAATCAAACTATTAGCAACATCGTCGGTGCTATCACCGATACAAGCCAAAAAATGAACAAATCATCCAACTCCATTCAGCTCATATCCAAAGATTCCAATGCAATTCAAACGATGATTCAAACCTCATCCTCTTTGATGGAGCTAGCCACGTCCAGTATTTATCATTCGAACAAAGGATTAGTCGAACTAATCGAAGGCATTCGGTTGATTTCAACAAAAATCGATTCAATCAATATTATTGCGACGTCCAATACAACCAGTATCTCTCAAATTACGAATGTTGCCCATGGACTTGATACGAATACAGGTGAACTCCACGAAACACTCCAAAGATTCCGAACTTAACCCAAAAACTCTATCACCCTCTCAACAGGACGACCGATAATGGCACGGTTACCGTCGATAAGAATCGGGCGTTCGATAAGCTTCGGATTCTCTGCGAGTGCATCAATAAGCAGTGATTCATCCTCAACACTTGCCAAAGACAGCTCTTTATACAAATCCTCTTTTGTTCGCATCAACTCCCGTGCCGAGATACCAAGTTTGGCTAAAAGGGAAACGATTTCTTCGCGTGAAGGAGCCGTTTCGAGATATTTTATAACCTCTATCCCCTCACCTCTCTCTTCGAGGAGTTTTAATGCTTCGCGTGATTTTGAACATTTCGGATTGTGCCAGATGGTTGTCATGATGTTGACCTTTTTTTGGCGGTATTATAACTTTTTACGTTGAGATTTTGAATTCTCAATAAATTCTTATTTTTATAACTTAACACTAATGTAACACTTAAATGGAATAATAACAATCTGAAAAATAATCAAATTATTTATCGGTAACGATATAGAGCTGTTCATGCCCTAGACGTTTGAGAACGTCCATCACTCCAACAAAATTTTGAAATGCCGCATCTTTATCGCTGTAAAGCACAACCGTCATCTCTTTACCGCCTGCCACAACGCGCTGCTCAAATTCACCCAAATCAATCGGTGTTTTTGACTCATCCAACATTAGAACCCCATCTTTTTGGATAGTCAGTTTAAGTTCAGAGGGTTTATGCTCTGCAGCTGTACCCTTGGCATCAGGTAAATCAACAGGGATTAATCCGGTACGAATAAATGTCGCCGTCGTCAATACCATGACCAAAAGAACCAGCATAATGTCGATAAAAGGAATGACATTAATGGAATCAACCCGTTTCATTTTCATAAAATTACCCTCTATGTTTGTGAGAGTTAATATCCCACGTTGTCAAAAGTCGCTCCATTTTTCGCAATAATATATTATAAAAAATAATAGCAGGAATCGCAACTACAAGACCCATCGCCGTAGCTTTGAGGGCTAACGCTAGACCTGTCATAATCTTCTTCGGATCGACGGCACCAACATCCCCGAGACTGTAAAAGGTCATCATAATCCCTAATACGGTTCCAAGCAACCCAACGTATGGAGCATTTGAACCAATCGTTGCAATCGTGCTGACGTTGTTTCCCAAATCAAGTTCGAGTTCTTCTTTGGTCTCATAATCATCGAGACGAATAGACTTATACGCCATCAGCCGTTCTATAAAAAATGACAATGAGGCAATGCTCATCAGCACCAAAATACCGACGATTCCATAATCTATCGCAGTGTGTGCATATTCCAACATGTTGCTATTTTCCATTCTTTTCTCCCTGTGTAATTGATTTTAACGCTCTGATTCGCTAAAAACGCATCGCATGCCAAAACAGCTGTCACAGAATTATTTCGCATTACTGTTACATTAGTGTTAAGTTTATTTTTTTACTTAACACTAATGTAACACTCTTTCTTCATAATCACACTCTTAATTCAAATTTTAAGGAAGAATAATGACAAAAACCAGTCGAATCTCTCATAGTATCCTTCTCTCTACACTTTTAGCCAGTTCGTGTATCGCGACTGAAAATCTAGGAATTATAGGTATCGACTCGACAACCATCGATGATCGCTTTCATACCAGTAAAACAGAAGCATCATCCACTGCTACCATTGACGGCAAAAAAGTCGATGAAGCCCATATCGAAAATCTTCAGCAAGTTCTCCAAGCAATTCCAGGCATTACAACTGAAATCAAATCAGGGGATACTCTCAAAATTCATATCAGAGGGGTTGAAAATCAACGCTATATGGGTGAAAAACCTGGTGTTGCTATCGTCATCGACGGCGTCCCCGTTTTTGAACGCACGGGAGCGGTCAATATCGATCTTGATAACATTGCATCCATCAAAGTGATTAAAGGAGGAGCATCCTATCTATTCGGTGATGATGCACTCGCAGGAGCGGTCATCATCACCACAAAAAAAGGGGCTGCGAATAAATCTATGCTCGCTACTGAGTTTGGGAGCTTTGGCTCTCAAAAACTTTTAGCTGAAACCTCCTTTGCTAATGACTCACTTAACGCTCGACTTCAAGTAAGCGAACGTAAAAGTGATGGCTACTGGAAAGATTCCCAGTACCTGTCACGCTACGCCAATGGAAAATTACAGTATTACCTTGATGACACAAGTGATTTAACGTTTGGACTAGAAGCGTCTCACCGTGAAAAAGATTCTCATGGAACGGTTGAGGGAATGACCCAAGCCCTTACAGATCCCACAAGTATAGTAGGGCGTGATTACTCTCGTAAATACGACGTTGATCTCCTCAAACTGTTTTTAACGTATAGCAAAGATTTCGGCAATAATTCGAATCTTTTAGTCAACGTTTATCAGTACGGTGATGATACTCAATTTGTAAGTACACCTCAAAAATACAGTTCTACGGGTGCCGTTGTGACTGCTGATGATGCTTATACCACACTGAATGATTATCATCAAGTCCAACGAGGTCTTAAAAGTGAATATCGTAATGAAGGACAAAACGTAGCGTATCTCCTTGGAGCTGATCTTCGCAACAATGTGTATGAAAATAAAACATCCTATCTTGTTGATTTCAAAACAAGCACATATTCAACAACAATTTATCGTGCTGGAACAGTGACGGGAGATAATAAAACGATAGAAGAAGTTTACGCTCCCTATGCAGAAGTTAAAATTCCATTCAATGAAACGACCACGCTCACGCTTAATGGTCGGTACGATAACATTCGTCTCGATTACGACGATGCCCTTCACGCACTCTCTCTTCAAAAAGATTTCGATGTTTACTCACACCGTGCAGGTCTTACGCACGCCCTAAACGATTCGACGACCCTTTTTATTAGCCGCTCGACAGGTTTTCGTGCACCCTCTATTGATCAGCTTTTCAACGGTACCATTACCCTCGACTCCAAAGTGCTTAATAATCCTGATCTTAAACCTGAAGAAGCAATCAATTATGATCTCGGAATTCGTGGAACAATACCAGCCATGGATAATACTCTAAGCTACGAAGCCACTCTCTTTTGGCTCGATCGGAAAGACTATATCATGTCCTCAATCGGACAATATACCGCTGCCACAGCTACTAACCCTCAGAAATATGAAAACATTGGTGGAATGCGCAGTAAAGGTTTAGAACTTTCTCTTCAAAGCGATTCTAAAAAAACATTCTCGTTTGATATGGCGTATACCTATCTCGATTCCTATTTTACTCAATATGATAATTTTTACCTCGGACTTGGCAGCCCTTATATTCCATCAACTTATACTCAAGTGCACTACGATTTAACGGGCAATACGGTTCCAAGAACCTCCAAGCACACGCTAAATTTGACAGGCAACTACAATATTACTTCTTCAACTCTTTTATCAGCAGAATTTACTGCAAAATCAAGTTACTACGCTGATGAACTCAATCAGCTAAAAATGCCAGGATACGAAGTGATCAATCTCCTCGCTAAACACTCTGAAAAATGGGGAAATACCACGTTTGACGTATTCGTTCGTATCGATAATGTCTTTGATAAATTCTACTTCAACACCGCTCGCAGCAGTGGAGATCGCGATTACAACAAAATTTATAATGAAGAAGACCTTTCCCTTACTGTCAATCCGGGGCGTGTCTATACGGCTGGACTTGCCGTCAAATTTTAAGGAGATGCAATGAACAAAACTATTTTAACACTCCTTGTCGCAGCTACCCTTTGGGGGTATGGTGATGGAAAAATGTATTGGGCTCCACACGGATGCGATGAAGGAAAAGTCACGGCATCCAAACACGGTGGGCACGGAAAGGGAGAAAGTGCAATGTTTGCGCTTATGAACATGAAAGAAAACACTTCTACGCGTCTCATTCTTCCTGATCTTTCCAAGCAACCACTCACGTTTAAACTTAACACAGTAATGCTTCCAAAACCTAAAATGGGTGGATATTATGCCATGGTCGCAGAAGGAAACAACACGGATGGTGTATACAGCGCTATCCGTTATTTATCCCTACAAGGTCGCCCAAGTAAAGTATCCCCAGTAGAACTCACATCCATGCCAAAAGTAGCTTTAGAGATCGTCCCAACTCCGTTGCACCGAGAACATGACCGCTATACCGCTTCAAAATCCTACACCTTTGTCCTCAGTTTTATGAACAAACCGCTGAACAATACAATGGTTACACTAGAAACCCACAACACTCCTGCTCAATCATACACAACGAACGACAAGGGAGTTTTTAGTATCACCCTTCCCAACGATTTTAAAAATGTTCAGATTGGGCGTAGCGAAAATAAACCTTCCGAATTTCTCCTTAGTGCACAGCACCGCGATGGTGCAATTCTTTTTAAAAGCACATTGTCCATGCCTTACTCACTTAATCCTAACGACTACTGGCAATCTCAGATCTACGGAGCAGCTGCTATCTTCATCGGTTTCTTAGTGGGACTATTCTTCTATCGCCGACACAAAAATCAAGGAGTTTCCCGTGGATAAACTACTCACAGTTACAGCACTACGACGGGTGATTCAACTCACTGCTTTTATCTTTTTCGTCTACGGTGCAACAATTTTTGCAACCTTTTACACAAACGATAAACTCACCCAAAGCTTACCAGCCCTCTCATGTGCCTATGATATGAAAGGCGGTGATTTTTGTGCTTTGATTCCGCTCCAGCACCAGATGGATCACCGCGTATCGGGGATCTTTACTCAAAATGCAAAAGTGATGGAAGCATTAATGGGAACCCTTATCACATTGGGAACATTTGCAATTCTCATCCTTCTCCTCAACAAAGCATTTTGCGGATGGCTTTGTCCTCTCGGTTTTTTTCAAGAAACGATCAGTATGATAGGAACCAAACTGGGGATCACTCAAATGGGGAGTTTTTCTCGGGAAACAATCAACAAAATTCGTCCAATCAAATGGTTTATTTTCCTCTTTTTAGTCCTTATTCTTCCTCTTTTGACGGGTATCGGCTTTCTTGGGCACGAATGGGGTAATCCATTTTGCTCTATCTGTCCCAGCCGTATCATGACAACAACTATGACCGGAGACATGTCACAAGCGTATATCTCTCAAGCAAATTGGGGCTATTTTACCCTTTCCCTCATCGCTGATTTGCTGTTTGGTTTGATGGTCGCGCTTGCCTTGTTTGTCCGTCAACCGTTTTGCCGTATCTGCCCGATGCTACCAATGCAGACATTGTTCAAAAAAATCGGACTTTTACGCCTCGTTAAAAACGGCAATTCTCATTGTGATACATGTTCAAGTTGTGTCAAAGCATGCCCCATGGATATTTACGAGATCCAAAAGCAAGCCGAAAATAAAAATATCACGCACACAGATTGTACCCTCTGCGGTCGATGCGTTGAATTTTGTCCTCATGATGGAGTAATGAACTTCAAATACGGTCCCTTTACGATCCTCTCATCGTCTAAAGAGTCATTTAAAAAACGAACCAAAATTGATAAATGGTGGAAAGGGTAAATCAATGGAAGCTATGACACTCTTTTCACTTTTTTTAGTCGCTCTCTCGTATGGAGCGACTGCTTGTATGCTTACTTGTATGCCGTTACTCTCACCAATTCTTTTAGCCAATAGCGCAACACGGCAACAAAGTCTCCGCATATTACTTCCCATTAGTTTGGGACGCATCAGCGGCTACATTTTTCTCTCCCTCATCGCCTATCTCGGGGCGACCATGATTAAAACACTCATCAGCGATACCGAGTTGATGGGTTATCTCCTCGGCAGTGTTACCCTGATCCTAGCCGGACGTTTGTGGTTTTCGCTGAGAGTTTCCGCATCTTGTTGCAGTTCTTCACTCAATACCCCGCAGGGGAACATTGCCCTATTTATGACCGGAATGTTCCTCTCCATGTCTATTTGCGCACCCGTTATCACCATGATGACACTCAGCGCCACTAGCACTTCTATCGGGTGGGCAATAGCTTATGGCTTAGCTTTCGGGTTAGGTGCAACATTGTTGTGGTTTCTTTTTTTCTCTGTTGTCCTCACTGCGATTCTCAAAGAGAGCCTCTCCCACCTCTCAAACTATCGAAATATTCTCCAACACGCGGCACCGCTGATCCTCGCAAGTGTCGGCATAGCAATTTTTAACGGATGGATACACCTATGAATACCTCTAAGCAAGCACTTGCGCTGTCATTAACCTTTCACTCTCTTATTGCATTAACCGCACTATGGATACTGAACGATATCCATTCGCAAACGACATCATTTGCCGTCCCAATCAAGCATATCACGATTGTCTCCTTGTCTCAACTCTCCAAAATTGTATCCCCTCCTACCGAACTTGCTCAGCCTCCAAAGCAGACACCCACACCTGAAATACCCAAACAAAAAATAGCCGAACCTACTCCAAATAAAGCACTTCATCCTCTCACCGCTGCTCCCCGAGTCCCGTCCATAGCGGTTCCAGTAGCAGAAGCGGCAGTCCCCACCGTTATCAATACAAAACCAAATGTCTCAACGGCCACGGTTCAAACACCTGCTCAAAGTCCTCTCAAAGCAACACCAAAAGTCGATATCAGTGCTGAAAAACAGTCTTTTCTTGCTTATTTACGAACCACAATTCAACAAAACCTCCACTATCCTTCAGCCGCTCGTCGTAGAGGGATAGAAGGCGAAGTAAACGTTCGGTTCACCCTTGAGAATGGAGGTGTCATCCGTAATATAGCTATTTTCGAAGGAGAAAAAATTTTTCACGAAGAAGCCAAACGCGCAATTGTCTCAGCATCAGGCATTAAAATCCCAGAAGCGTTATCCGGTACTTTTCCTACCGATATGCAATTGACCCTAGCATTCAAGCTCGATTAAAATAATATACCATTTAATTATTTTAATTATAATATTGATGTATTCTATTGAAGTAATATCTTGTAAGATCGGAGAAACAAAATGTCAAAAAAAGTACTCTTAAAAATAGGTGCATTGATTGCACTTACGGTAACGATCCCCCAAAGTTTTGCACAAGCAAACGGCGAATCTATTTTTGATCAAAAATGTGCCATGTGCCATTTAAAACAAAAACCCTCAGCCGATGAGATGAAAAACATGGTTGCGCCCCCGATGATGGGTGTTATGCGTCACGTCAAACAAGTAAAAACAAACCGCACTGAAGCAATAGTATTTATCGCAGACTATCTCTTTGCTCCGTCACAAAAGAGTGCGGTTTGTCTTCCTCAGTCAATTGCAAGATTTGGCGTCATGCCCTCACAAAAAGATAATCTTACAAAAGAAGAGGCTCAAACGGTTTCTGCTTATATTTATGATACTTTTTGAGCGAATGCTGCTCCTTAAGTGACATAAAACTAAAAATTTACCTAAGATGCACTGTGGTATAATTGTCCCATTAATATACGGTGGCAGAAACGTCCCCAAAGGTCAAATTATGAAACAAACCATTACAGAAAAAATCTTCTCACAACACGTCGGTCGACCCGTCTACGCAGGTGAAATCATCCGCTGTCCTATTGATATGGTTATCGGAAACGACATTACAACTCCGATCTCGATCAAAGCATTCGAAGATTCAGGCGCGACAGCACTTGCCAATCCTGAGGGGTTTTCCATCGTCTTGGATCACTTCATCCCGGCCAAAGATATAGCTTCGGCTAATCAAGCCCGTATCAGCCGTGATTTTGCCAAAAAATATGCGATGAAACATTTTTTTGATGAAAAAGACATGGGGATTGAACACGCCCTTCTTCCTGAAAAAGGGTTGGTAGTTCCGGGGGATGTCATCATCGGTGCCGATTCTCATACGTGTACTCACGGCGCACTCGGAGCTTTCTCTACAGGGATGGGCTCCACTGACTTGGCATTTGCAATGATTACAGGAGGAAACTGGTTCAAAGTTCCTGAAAGTATCAAAGTTGTCCTCACAGGAAAACCGGGACACTACACGACGGGTAAAGACATTATCTTGGAAATTATCCGCCTTATCGGTGTGGATGGTGCACTCTACCGTACCCTTGAGTTTACAGGAAGTACGATCCAATATCTTAGTATGGATGACCGTTTCAGTATGTGTAACATGGCAATCGAAGCTGGGGCAAAAAGTGGTATCGTGGCGTACGATGCAATCACGGCAGAATTTTTAGCCGATAAACCTCTCGCGCGCGAACCGAAAATTCACACCTCCGATGAAGACGCAACCTACGTCCAAATCCTCGAAATCGATGTCGGCAATCTCGAACCCGTTATTGCGTATCCATTTTTGCCGTCCAACGGACACAGCCTCTCTCAGGCCGTAAGTGATGCTATCAAAATTGACCAAGCATTTATCGGCAGCTGCACCAACGGTCGATTAGGAGATCTTAAAATCGCCGCTGAAATTCTCAAGGGCAAGCGAGTTCACCCGGATGTTCGTCTCATTGTCACACCCGCGACCCAACGTATCGCACGAGAAGCGACCAAAGCAGGATACATGGACATCATCATCGATGCAGGAGGAGTTGTTTCCAACCCAACTTGCGGCGCATGTTTAGGTGGTTATATGGGAATCTTGGGCGATAATGAAGTGGCTGTTGCGACCACTAACCGTAACTTCGTCGGACGCATGGGTTCACGCTCATCAAAAGTCTATTTGGCGAATTCTGCCGTTGCTGCTGCTTCGGCTATTACGGGATATATTACGGATCCCCTAACCATCCTAAGCTAAGAGGTTTCTCTTAGTAAAGATTCTCTAATAAATACAAAAATTACCGTAAACTCTCAATACACTCTTCCGTGAGTCCTGTTATTAAAGAAATTGTTTTATTATCAAGATTCTGAGAGATTGATTTTTGGGCTATTTCAATGGCTTTTGCTTCCATCCCTTTTTTTATACCTTTCTCAATTCTCTCTTCCATCCCCTTCGCAAGAGCCGTATCCCTAGCTTTTCTTAACGCATTCTCTTCATCTCTCTCTTTCATAGCTACCCAATCATAGACTCTCATATCTTCTTTATTCCATTTGTCTGGGTTTGGCATTTTTAATTTCTTTATCGGTTAAGGGTAAAACTTTGCGTGGCATGATTAGGGTACTCCATTGGGTATTAAATAACCTCTTTAAAAGTCCCTATACGGCGAGTTTAGTATTCTTTTAGGGATAGTTTTTAGAAGCGTTTTATAGATAATATCGCGCTATCCCCAAAAATTCTGGAAGTTACTGGACAATACTGGACGTGGATGGAATATAAAGGTGGAGTAAATGTCGTGATCAAGGGGGTTTGTGGACTTTAGTAGACTTTAAAAGATTGATTGGTGGCAGTTAGTCGCCCACCTAAGCCCTATTTTGTGAGGTTTTAGAGGTATCGTAAAAAATAAAGTACATTAAAAAGTACATTAGCGCGAAAGTGACTCTAATTTTGAAGATGACAGCACGGGGATAGCTACTCCCCCTTTTTGATTAATGCAATATCGGTACGAATACCAACAAGATTAAAAATGCTATCAAAATTAAACGTGACAAAAGAAAACCCTCCTTTCAAAGGATACCCACCCATCCTACCTGCTAAAAATTAGCCAAAAAAAAAGGAGGGGTATTTCTACCACCTCCCTTTCTCTTCTATCCGTTAGCTACACGGAAAGAGGACGTTCTTTTGTTCACGTCGAAATTGTATCATATTATTTTTAGATTGTATTACTTTCTTTTGGATGAGGTGAGAGGCTACAACGCTTCAATGAGTAGGATTGCACCACCAACAACCCATTCGTTCGTTGTAGTGGCTGTGAGAGGTGAAAATAGTGAGGAATTTATAGGGATTTATCGTTCCCTTTTTAATCCTCATCCTTGATCTTAGATTGCTTTTTGATTGCTTTGTAGTCACGTGTTAGAATATAACCGTTGTCCGTATGGCGTGCCAGCGTCTTAACCGTCTCTAAGTGGCTATCTATAACCCTATCATCATAGTTCCCTTCATTTATCATCCTTGAAGCTTTACAGAGGATATTGATAGATAAACAGATAATGTCAATAGTACTCATAGTCTCCTCATTTTGCCACTCTTCAATCTGTAACAATTTACCAATTGGTTTTAATCGTTTAATTTCGGTTAAGCCTTGGATAGATTTAGGTTTATTCAATTTCATTGAGCGTTACTTTGAGCGTCTCTTTTTTACCAGTGTATTCGCACGTACTGACTAACCCCGTTTGAATGAAAGATGTTTTGCCCTCTAATCGTTCCAATTGTCCTGTTATGTCATTTCGCACCGTTGCAAGCTCCTTGAGGGTAGCTGTGGAGTAATCGAAGTTATCAAAGGCTTCATTGATTTTCTGCAAGTGCTTCAAGTTCTGTTCAAACTTAGCCTTAACACTAAATTGATATTGTTCTTTTAGTGTAGCCAGTGATTGAAATTTCATATCGTTCAATTCATCTTTAAACAACTTCGCCCACTGTATCAATGTAGGTTTAGAGGTCTTAATCTCAACGGCTATTTTGTCGAAACTCAACCCATCGGCACGTAACTGTAAAAATTGTTTTTGCTTATCATTCATTGGTCTATTCCTAAATAGGCTTTCAATGCTACTATGCCCTTTTTACTGATAGGTGCTTTTTTATTCTTCCATTGACTGATTAAGCCTTGATTTAAACCAGTTAGCTTTGATAGCTTGGTGACACTTTCTGCTTGAGTGAGTGCACGGGTTAATAGTTGGTTGATGTCATCTGTAATTGGAAGATCTGTTGGTACTGTCACACTGTCATCTGTAATTGGAAGATCTGTTGGTACTGCTTCAAACAAACGATTGATTAAGCCTGCTGTAAATTTTATACGCTTATTCATTGGTAAAAATAACACCACCGCACTATAAAAACGTTCATCCATACGCCATGCCTTAACTATTCGCTTATTATGGCTTATGATATGGTCGTATTGTTCACTTATACCTTGAAACTCTGATAATGTGGATAACTCTTCTATCAATGTTATAACCCTGCTATGAGGGATTATGTACTCACTAGAAATTTCTAAACTTGTTTTCATTATTCACCTTTTAAGTTATTTTGAACTATACAATTTGTTAAGATTAGGTTTTAACCCTTTTTAATTTGTTGGAAATGTAGTGTAGTTTTAGGATTATTTTACGTAGTCTTATCAATCACTTAATATCACTTTTATTTATATTACTACCCTGTTGACCTTCGTACGGACTCAAACACCTAATTAAGCCCGTGTGGATGGTACTTTCAAAGGTGTTCACAATAGGGTGTTTTATTACTACTTAACAGAAAACTTCAAAATGTAAGTGTCCGTTTTTGCAATTGCTTGATTTAAAATATTGCTATCATCCAGTATCTCTAAGCCTCTAAAAAATAGACTCAAAAAAGATACTTCAAGGCGTATCAATGGATAGGATAGGTTATTAGCCTCTTTCTTATCATACGCCGTAATCTTCGTGTATTGACGTTTAGGAGCTTGATAATATACGCAGGTAGGTTTTAGCACTACCGCCCCATATTTCTTACTCAACCAGCTGTCACAATCATCGTCACCACCCACCGCGTTATAGTCTTCTGTTCCCTTTCGCTTGTTTAGGGTTCTGTGTAGTCGTCCGTTTTTGTAACTTTTGAAGTTTTGCCCTATGAAGTCTATACAACGATCTAGGCGTATAATTCGTATAGGTTCAATCCAAACACTAAGCAACTGTTCTAAAATCGCTCTACGTTGATTACAACCATCATTAAGCGTTGGTTCTGATTTGTTGTATTGTGTCAAACCGTGAAAGTGGATTTCTACCCCGTTACCGTTCCCATATTTAACCAGCGGTATAGACTGACCCCGTTCGTGATGGATTAATGCTATGAATACCGCTGTTGATGGTATCTTTCTCCCTGTGGTATCTCTCCAAACCTTTCTACTATCCTTGTTTATCCTGATAGGGAATGATTTTATGATCTCTAATTTACCGCCCACTAAGGATGATATTTTTTCGGCTGTTCTTAATGCTGTAGTGTTGTTGGTCGATACTTGCAATACAACACTATCAACGCCCGTGATAGGTGGCATAATTTAACAAACAAAGGGTATAATGTGAGTATTATTTTAAGCATCATATACCCCCGTTCATCCCTATACTAGGCGGTTTTAAGCTTATGAGTATTTATGTACTCAATGGCTTTGTCTTCGTCGATTACGTGACGATACTTAACCCTTGCATTGCCTTTATACCCCCAATATGAGACTATCAATTCCATTTTTTCAAGTGATACAAAATACTGATTAGCGTTTGAAACATAGTGATAATCCACCGCCGTTTTATCACCTGTTAGCATACCCTCTAATAATCTAACTTTGTGTTGTGTTCCTCTCATATCAAACCGCCTGATTAATGCAAGATGTTACATAAGCGTCAACGTCACTTTTTAGAAATACTGTGACACGAGAAGAAAACTTTACGGGGTGTAATTTTCCTTGTTTTGCGTATAGCCAAACGGTGCTCAATCCTATTCTCATAATTTTGCTTACTTCGGGTGCTCTGTAAAATGTGTTCATTGTGAACTCCTAATATTATTTTGGAGTTGATAAGTAGGAATGAGAGAGTGAGATGAAGCTATTCAATAAAAGGTTACCTTTAAGTTACCTATTGTATAATCTCAACATAAATTTTATTTACGATCATTTTTATGATTGCGTAATAATTCAACAATAGTAATCCAAAACTTTGGTAGGCATAAGATTATTATTGTTTCTCTTCATTGATATAAATCAACAACGCCTTTATTCTATCACGATTTAACTAAAATAGTCTAATACACTTAATTATGTCTATTCTATAACTTTACCTAAAACTATTTTCCTCCTTTCACCCCATCCAAATAATCCGCCCACCACTGCAACAATTCGCGCATCTGTTCGGTGTAATCGGCTTTGTGGGTGTAGGCTCTTACTGCTTCGTTTCGTTCGTTATGATCTATGCAACGCTCTCTTACTTCAAAAGACGCTTTGTGTTGTGTGGCATACGTTTCGGTTAATGATCTAAATGTACCCCTGAAACTATGGAGCGTTTGCTTACGTCCGTTTACCTCATCAATGAAACCCATTATCCGTAATGCTTTATTTCCTGACTCTTTATTTACGTGTACTTTGTTATTTCTAGCCCCGTGGAATACCCATTGCCCCCATCCTGTAATCACTTGGATTTCTTTGAGAATTGATATTGCTTGATGAGGTAAAGGGATTTTAAAATCGGGAAGGTTTTTATTTTTCACTTTCATATCTTGACGGGGTATAGTGATAATTGCTTTCTCAAAGTTCACCTGCTCCCATTTGAGGGTACAAAGGTTTTCGGCACGTAGTGGTAGCAACGACACAAATCGTAAAACATTTTTAACGATTATTCCCCCATCCCCTTTATAAACGTCAATGGCTCTCAAAAGTTCCCCTAATATTTTCTCATCGGTTATTTTTGCGAAATTCTTTTTTTCAGTTTTAGGAACGACGCTTTTATCTATTTTATGGGTGATGTTAATATCGGCGTATTCGTGACTCACTGCATACGTCCACAATCTCACACAATCAGCGAAGAGACGTTTAGCGGTATCGGCTGTGCTTTTTGCCTTTTGGGTTATAGCTCTCATTAGCTCCCCGTGTGTAATGTCGCCAAACTGCTTGGATGATATTAAATGATGGTTTTCGTCATACGTACAAAAATAGGGGAAAATATCTCGTTCAAAGTCTCTCTTTTTTTTGATAGCGGTAACCTCAACCACTGTGAGAGTTGATAACCACTCATAGGCTATTTTATGAAACTGCATATTTTCTAACGCTTCGATTTTCTCCTCTTCAAGTTTGACAGCCTCCTTGATCTCTTTTTTTTCTTGGATGGGGTCAATTCCATTATGTACTTTTGCTTTCAGTTCGTCACGTTTCAAACGTACCTTTGAGAGTGACACGGTCGGGTAGGTTCCTGCTGTAGTTTTCTTTGGTTTACCGTCGATTGTATAACGTACCTCCCAAACCTTTCTACCATCGGGCTTAATAACGAGCTGTAGCCCGTTCCCATCGGATAACGTGTACTCTTGTTCACACGCATGCATTTGGCCAGCACTGCGCATAAACACTTGGCCAGTTAAAAAAGTAAAAAATATCCTTGTATCATTGTAACATAGGTGGCTAAATAAATTATGACCCTGCCAATA
>CANMHZ010000008.1 GCA_947497635.1 Helicobacteraceae bacterium
ATGCAACGCAAAAAAATATACAATCCATCCTCCACTGAGCATGTCAATGACCGTCGTATTTTTGGTGGAAATCCAACGGGTATTTTTGAACTTAACAACATCAAATACCAATGGGCATATAACCTTTGGGAAATGATGCTCAACAACACATGGTTCCCAAAAGAGGTCGATATGACCCGCGATGCTGTCGATTACAAGTATCTCACCGATATGGAAAAAACAGCGTACGACAAAGCCCTCTCCCAGCTTATTTTCATGGACAGCTTACAAACCAATAATCTTATGGATAATATCAATCCGTATGTAACCGCACCTGAAATCAATCTCATTTTAGTACGTCAAAGTTTCGAAGAGGCATTGCATTCTCAAAGCTATGCAGTTATGGTAGATTCTATTAGTCAAAACTCTGAAGAGATTTATGATCTATGGCGTAGAGATATGATGCTCAAAACCAAAAATGACTCCATCGCCTCACGTTATGATGAACTTGCTAATGATCCCAGTGAAAGTGCTTTTGTCAAAGCGTGTTTTGCCAATCAGATTTTAGAAGGGATCTATTTCTATAGCGGATTCACCTACATCTACACCCTCGCACGCTCAGGGAAAATGTTAGGCTCTGCTCAAATGATTCGTTTTATCCAACGGGATGAAGTAACCCATTTGGTTCTGTTTCAAAATATCATCAATACGTTGCGTCGTGAACGTGCGGATCTCTTTACCGAAGAACTCCTTGAAGAGGTCTACGATATGTTCCGTAAAGCGGTAGAACTAGAGACTGCATGGGGACAATACATCACCCAAGGACAGATATTAGGTCTTACTAACGAAATTGTTGCTCAATATATCCGATACTTAGCCGATGAACGTCTTCACGCTGTGGGACTCAAAAAACTTTATAATCTCCCTAACCCGATTAAATGGGTGGATGATTTCTCGAAGTTTAATGACCAAAAAACCAACTTTTTTGAGGGAACCGTTACCAACTATTCCAAAGGAAGCCTTAGTTTCGATGATTTCTAAACCTATTGTTTCTCTTTGTATCCCAACCGATACCTCTTTTGAAAATAATCTCACGAAGCTAATCTTACTTCTCGCTCAAGCACCTGAAGATGCAATAATTGTTGCTCCCGAGGTGTGTCTCACAGGATTTTCCTACGATCGTTTCGAGGAAGCCGCTGCATTTACCCCTATTGCTCTTCAAAAACTCAGTGATTGGGTAGGAAATCGTCTCCTTATCTTTACGGCTATTACCCAAATTGACGATCAGTTTTACAATGTTGCGTATGCGCTTAACAATGGAAAAATACTCCACGCGCAAGCAAAAACAAAGCTCTTTAATCTCGGTGGCGAAACGGACTATTTTAGTGCGGGTGAAGAGGCTCGAATTATGCGATTCGACTTTAACGGTATAAAAATTGGAATACTTATTTGCTTTGAACTCCGTTTTAAATCTTTATGGCAACGACTAGAGGGGTGTGATATTATCGCTATCCCTGCACAGTGGGGGAAAATCCGAACGGAACACTTCCTCACCCTCACAAATGCTCTTGCCCTTATGAATGAGTGTTACGTTATTGCAAGCGATGCCAACAATAATGATACCAGTGGGATGAGTGGAATTATCAACCCTTTTGGGACTGAATTACGAAACAATAGAGTAGAAACTCTCTCTTGGACGTATGAAGAGCAGACCGTTCTCTCTATGCGCCGCTATCTTAATATAGGGATAAAATCGTGACGGACAAAGTAACCATTATAAAAACCACGCGAATGACCGATGAAATCAACAAAAAATTTGTTCTTCGTCCCGTGATTAAAAATGCCCTTATTCAAACTAATCGTGAAGCATTTGTCCCCCTCGCTATGCGTCATAATGCGTATCGTCTTGACGCTCTCCCCATTGGAGCACAGCAGTACATTTCTTCCCCTCTTACGGTGGCTAAAATGACTCAATATCTCAGCCCTGAGGGGTGTGACAGTGTTTTGGAAATCGGATGTGGCAGTGGCTACCAAGCAGCCGTCCTCTCCCATCTTTTTCGCCGTGTCTTCACCATTGAGAGGATAGAATCATTGTTGCTTGAAGCCAAAGATCGTTTTCGTCAGCTGAAATTGGGAAATATTCATACCCGTACGGATGATGGGCAAAACGGTTGGGAACAATACGCCCCTTTTGAACGAATTCTATTCTCGGCATCGGCCCGTGCTATTCCCCAGAAATTATTGGATCAGCTCAAAGAGGGGGGAATTTTAATTGCCCCTATCGAAAAAGGGAATCAACAAGTTATTACCCGATTTACCAAAAGAGGGACAAAAATCATGGAAGAACCTCTCGAAATATGTGATTTTGTCCCCATACTTGATGGAGTCATTCGATGAGTCTTCCCGAAGCCTTTAAAGAGCGATTAGAAAAGATTGTTCCCCCTGAACAATTTAATTCCATACTTAAAACTTTTGATACCCCTAAGCAGGTCACGTTTCGTGTTAACACGCTCAAATCGACCCCTCAAGAACTCGAAATAGAACTAACAAAAGCAAACATACCGTTTGAGGCAGTAGGGTGGCAAACAACCTTTTTGGAAGGGGTATATCGTATCTCCCCGGAGTATAAACTCGCCCTCACTCAAACCGATGCGTTTTACAGTGGGAGACTCTATATCCAAAATCTCTCCTCAATGATTGCCCCTATCTTGTTGGCTCCCAAGCCTGAAGAGACCGTTCTCGACCTCGCCGCCGCTCCAGGGGGTAAAACACTGATGTTAGCAGGGATGATGGAAAATACGGGGTGGCTTTCTGCGGTAGAACTCTCACGAGAACGATTTTTCCGAATGTGTGACAATCTGAAATCTCAAGGGGTGACTAACGCCCATACCTATATGACTGATGGACGAAGCGTGGGGAAAAAATGCCCTGAAATGTTTGATCGCATCCTCCTTGATGCACCGTGTTCTTCTGAAGCACGTTTCAAAACTCATGAACCAAAATCAATGTCTTTTTGGTCGATCCACAAAGTCAAAGAGACTTCCAAGCTTCAACGCCGATTGCTCCTATCTGCATTCGATGCGCTCAAAGTGGGGGGAAAACTACTGTATTCGACGTGCTCTTTTTCCCCTGAAGAGAATGAAAGCTCTCTCCAACATCTCTTAGAGCGTCAAGGTGAGCACTTAAAGACATTGCCCCTCACATTGCCTTTCGATAACATTCAAAAGCCTCTGAAGCAATGGGGAAAAGAAGTGTATGATGAGCGGATTCAAAACGGCGTGAGAATTTTACCGACGGATACGATTGATGGATTTTTTATCTGTTTGTTGGAGAAGGTTTAACCGCCACTTTCTTTTAGTACAAAAACCCAAAAAGCCAAAGTGGGATTTTATGGTTGTTTTCTGTCGAGTCCGTATCGATAACTAGGTACGAATTTTCAATATCTTTGATTTGATTAAACGATTTATTTTCTCCCCCCACTTCAAAGATATATTTATTGTCGATCAAAAAATCACCTCTATCCGATACCTCTATCATATGTAGATGTCTCAACTGCGATACAAAAAATGTCTCTCTAAGTGTCCCTACTTTTGATTCAGCCGTAAAGGTGTAAAAAATATTGGTATTGTTGAGATAGAGTTTTTCGGGTTTACTGAGTTTGGTTATCCCTTTTTTACTACTTCCTACGATGTTAAGAAGTCCCCCCTTGTCCAAATGGTGCAAATAGGCATAGAGTGTATTTCGACTCACCTCGATATTTGTTGCAACTTTGGTAATACTGAGTTCGAACGGATTGGATTCGCTGATAATCATAAGGAGTTTTTTGAGCTTATTGGTGAAGCTTTGTTTTACAAGTCCGAGATTGACGAGATCAATGTCGATTGTTTGGTTTATTACCGCATTAAGCTGGCGGAGGTATTGGTTGGGGTCTTTGAAATAAAACGGATAATACCCAAACGTCAAATATTCCTGAAAATGTTCAAGTGGTAAAAACTGCTTACTCAACGTATCGGTAATCTCGATATGGTTTTGAAGCAAATAGTCTAAAGAATAGTGAGATAAGATAACCCCAAGCTTCAACTCCAAGAACTCCCTGTACGATAAACCGTTCATAGTATAAAGCACGACTCGTCTACTGAGATCCGCTTGGGAGTTGTAGATAGAAGTAGCGCAAGAGCCGGTAAAAATCACTTTGAGTTTTGGATAAAAATCATATATTGCTTTTAGATCGAGGGAAAAATTTTCGTATTTGTGAATTTCATCAATGATAAGATATTCGCCTCCGAGTTTGGCAAATTCTTCAGCCAATTCGATGAGTTTGATACCTACATTAGTAGGATAATCATACGAAAAATAGAGTGATTTATACGATTGATGGGCACGTTTGAGTTCTTGCATATATTGGAGTAAGAGGGTCGTTTTACCAACACCCCTTGCACCTACTATCCCTATCATTTGAGAAGTAAAATCAATACTCTGATGCAAGTATCTTTTATACTCGCTTGAGACCTCTTTGAGAATTCGTTTTTCTAGTTTTCGCAGGCTTTCTATCATTTTATGTCCATTTTGTTAATTGCTATTTAACATTATACATATATTTTGTCTAATAGTACTAGATTTATTAATACATTCTAACCTTATTCTCGTTATCATCCTCTATCACTACAGTTGAATCCAACTTAAATTTTGTTCATTATAAACTTTCATTTTACTATTATTTTTGTCATACCACAATGTACCATCAATAGGACTTGTTGGCGCAGTATCAGAGACAATGGCGCTGTTATACCCTCTCGTTTGAGTTGTAATCTCTGACCCTCCATAGAGTTTATAGTGATTCATCTCACCAATGCCGATTTCCAGTATTACATCATCCCCTTGAGCCGTAGCATCGGTAGCAGTCGTAGTAATATTACCATCTTCCCCCCCGCTAATCAACCGTCCCAATATGTTTTCATTGGGTGAAATAGCCACTGTATTATTCGTTAAAGTCGCATCAACGGTATTAAGCGTTCCCCAATCTTTTGGCGTGTAGCGAATCGGTCGTCCCCACCCATCATTCACCATCCCCACATTCACAGGGACACCGTTCGAGGCTCCCTCTTTGGGTAGCTCATAGTAGAGATCCCCATCAGGATTTTGAGCCAACACCAATAAACGGCTCCGTATCACTTCAAGAATCATTGTCGTGTTTTGTCGCTTGAGAAGATTGGATTGAATATAGGTATAGTAACTGATTGCGCTAAAAATAGCGGCGATAACTCCTGCCATAATTACTGTAATCATCGCCTCTACGAGTAAAAAGCCTCGTCTCTTAAAAAGCACCTTGAACTCCATCAACGGCACTAATCATCCCTTTTTGGATCAATACCTGCGTCAAAACGACAGTGAAGAACTCCACAAAAACCGCCAATGCCATCAACAAGATAGAGATGACACTGATAAGACGAAAAAAGCTACTTCCCAACATAAGCGCATTCAGGCGTGCATGTTCGGCTAGCTGTACCATGACCGAACCTGCTTGTTGCATCGAACCAGCCCCCATCAAAAGACGCTGTTCCAACTCATCAAAAAAGGATATTTTCCACCGATCATGTTCCCCACGGCTAACTCGCTGTAACATCTCCTCGAACCCCTCTTTAAATTCCGTAACATCGGTAGAGCCTTGGGCACTTTGTATCGCCCGCTTAAAGGATATTCCGTTTTGAAGCATCTCCCCCAAAAGAGTTAAGAGGACAAATTTCTCGAAATGGCGGAGGAGTTTTGAGGAGACAGGGAGAATCAATGCTACAGGTTTGGCAATTCCTTGAATCATCTCTTTTTGGCTAAAAAGCGCCACCATAACGATCAAAAAATAAGAACCGCTCATCAACAGAAGTCCAAATAACATATCCCCCATCGTTTGGGCAATACTCAAATGGTCAGCAATAAGCTTTTGTATCGCAGGATCGTACTGCAGCGATTCTTGAATATGATCCGGAATAGCGTAAAAACGGACAAAAAGGACAATAAGGGTCGATAACATGAAATAGAGAATGGGGAGGGCAATTTTATCGTTCGATTCTCGGTAAAATTTTTCTTTCATCTCCAAATAATGCAACACTCTCGCAAGCATCGTCCCAAAAGATGCCCCTTTTTCTGCCATCCCAATAAACTGAACAATATCTCTTGGAGCCGAAACATGTGCTCCGAAGGCTTCTGAAAAAGGGATTCCACGCTGTAGATCCTGACGAATAGCGACATAAACTCTATTCTCATCGCTATCATGAGAAAACCCTTCCATCAGCTTTAGCCCCTCACTGAGATTCTTACCACTTTTGAGGGTTAGATGAAGCGTTTGTAAAAAGGGGGTCGCCTCAATCTTCACGAATATATCCTAGAGAGAGGAGTTCACTAGAGAGGGCGGCGTAGTCGCTTTGACCGTTCTCAAACAGATGTTTTGCCGACTGAAAATAGCTAAAAGTGATAAACGAATCCCATGCCTTAAAAACCGTACTCTCTTTGAGTGCGAGATAAAATTGGTACCGTACTTTCATATCGTAGGGGATAAAGACCATATCGCTCAAAAGTGTTCGACCAAAATAGCCCGTAAAATTACATTGGATACACCCTCCTGCTTCATATCCCCCTTTGTTCGTCTCAAAAAACGTCATCCCTTGAGCGTCTGAAGAGGGGATTTTACAATCGCACAGTTTGGGGACAAGATGCTGGGCGATAACACCGCTAAGCGAATAGGCGAGTATAAAAAGATCACCCCCTTCATCCCGTATCCGTTCCATCGCCATAAAACTGTTTGACGTGTGTAGCGTTGAGAAAACCATGTGTCCACTGTGTGCCGCTTTGAGTGTCGTATGAATACTCTCACGATCGCGCATCTCACCAATCACAATGACATCAGGATCTTGACGCATTACCGATTTTATGGCTGCTGGAAACGTAAAGCCTGCCGCTTCATGAATCTGATACTGAGTAACAAAATCGAGCTTATACTCAATCGGATCTTCGATCGTATAAATGATTTCATGAAGACGATCTCGTTGGGAGATGATAGCATTGAGGGTTGTTGTTTTCCCGCTTCCTGTTGGACCTACGACGAGAAAAAGACCATTTGAGAGATTGGTAAAATGGTTAATATGTTCCGCCATAGGGTGTTCCTTGGGGAAAATAGCTTTGAGAGTTTTGAGGTTTTTCGATTTATCCAACAGCCGAATAACCGTATTTTCTCCATACTGTGCAGGGGCAATCTCTACGCGAAAATCGAGTACATTGTCCCGAAATGTTCCGCTAAACCCACCGCTTTGAGGAGTATTGATCGAAATCAAATCCAGTGAACAGCGTTCTTTGATGATCAATGAGAAACGTCTTCCCAGCTCATGATTGATCAAATAACGTGCTTGCACTTTTCCATCGATCCGATATCGCAACCACGTAAAATTTTCATGGGGATTGATGTGAATATCACTCGCCCTACTTTGCGCACCATAATGAAGCACCATTTCGAAAATCTC
This sequence comes from Helicobacteraceae bacterium, assembly GCA_947497635.1. Taxonomy (GTDB): domain Bacteria; phylum Campylobacterota; class Campylobacteria; order Campylobacterales; family Sulfurimonadaceae; genus Sulfuricurvum. The sequence goes on from CANMHZ010000008.1 coordinate 7,488, forward strand.
CACCGCACTCGTCTCATCGACTTCCAAATCGTTATATTGTTTGATTTTTCGCTCTAAGAGTTCGGTATCAACCCCCAAAAGAGCCTCATATTTGTGATGAAACTCACGAACAGGAATGGTTTTTTGCTCTACTCTCTTCCCGATTTTAGCTTCCAACTCCGCTAATAACGTCTCCCCCAAAAGTTCTTTTCGCTCAATATGTAATATCGTCTCATTTTCATCGAGAACTACCATCTCATACTCACGGATTAAATCGAGGTTAAATGCAGGACGGGGAGCTTTTTTTTGAACGAAGTGATGGCTAAGGGCAATATCCAAAAGATGCTTTTTACGCCCAAGCTGTTTGTAATAGTACTGCTCTTTTTGACACACTTCAAGTTGTTTTGATGTCAAAATTTTCTTTAGGTTCATTGGTACTTTTTAGGCAATTATAACACGTATTTACCGTGCAAGATAAATACTCAATACCGCCCTACCTCCAACATTAGAGTTGAACGTAGCTTGTGTCGGCAAATACCCATTATAAATTGATTCTAAAACCTTGTTTCCAGCGGTTGCCGTGAGAGTAAGCGTAAAGACTCCTCCCAATTCAGTCGCAGTATACGGATCAAATCCCGTCGGAGGCTTGGGGACAAACGCATGTTTTCCTCCGTTGAGCAAATACGTAGGGGTGGTTTGACACACCAATTCACTCATGAGAGTTGAGCTAGCATTGCCTCCGCCACTTTGTTTGGGCATCGATTCCGAGAGAGTTTTACACTCTAACACCATAGAAGAGAGGAGGGTGATATGGGTTTGTAGTTGTGATTTTTCTTGAGTCGAGGTGAGGGTGGAGATGTTGAGATACGTAAAACTGACTGCTCCCATCACCCCTATGAGGGCAATGGCAAGAAGGGCTTCTAAGAGGGTGAAGCCACTACGTCTCACGATAGAAATTAGTTCAATTGTTTAACAAAAACAATTTTTAAACCTGTAGCCGTACCAAGAGTAGGAGTAGCCGTATCATCCATACAAAAGGCATTTGTATATGTAGTCATCATCTGTGGTACAGTTTGACCACTATATGATGTATCATCCGTTAAACTTTTACTACTATCCATCATATTATTGAAAACACGACAATATTTTTTAGCATCTGCAGTAATACTACCCGTTGCACCACCTGTCAATGGCAATATAAATACTGCATCAGCGACTGCTGACGGTCCACCTATATCTGTTACATTCAAATCCCACGATGCTGATACAGATGATGGCATTGTTGGTAATGCTTTTAAAATTTGAACATTACTAGCATTCAGCTCTCCAATTAGTGTTGGCGCCGTTCCCATTTGTTGCTGATAAACATCATACGCGCTAGAAAGCTGTGACGCTTGATCTACAACCGTCCCCATCCGCGCTTTCTTCGCCACCAAATCCGTATCAAAAAAGTTTTTGTAGTATTTATACCCAATAACTGACAAAACTCCCAACAAAACAATTGCAATCATCATCTCAACTAGTGAGATACCTTTTCTCATCCCTGAAGCACCGTGTGTCATCGAATATCCTTTTCTGTTGACCAATTTCTTAAATGGTATATCGGCACCTATTTTGAAAAGTTTAATCGATACGGACGAATGATTATTTTGTAGCCATAATCCGAGGAGACACACCCCTTGCCGATACAACTGCTTATCAACGTAACATTATCATTTTTTACCACCGCCAAAAGACGCTTCATCAAAACATACGATTCGCTATCCTCGATCACCCCTTCGATGATAAGAACCTCTTTCTCGGTGTGGCAGCTCCCCTTGATCCCCAATTCTTCCAAAATATCCCCATACTCGGCACTTTTCGCCTGAAGATCATTGTTCGTGAGATATTCGGCAACGGGGGTATTGATGGTACTTTTGAGAGATTGGAGGGCATCTACTTCCTCTTTTACTAACTTATTATCATGGGTAATATCCAAAAAAAAGAAATAGGAGGAGACGGCAATGGTGATCAACACCACAATAAAAAGGGCAACAACGCTATATTTTTTCATAGCAATATTGTACACTACCCTCTAGCTCATTTTGCTTTTGAATCGTCGCATCCGCAGGAAGTTTGGCTAACAATGCCCGTATATCGTCTGTTTTTGCGTCCACATACACTTTATTGCCCTTATACTCCACATTGCGTAACTGAGAATGAGTATCTTGCATTAAATGTTCAATAGTATCCAATGCTTGGAGCATATCCACCTTTTTAGTCATCTGGGCCGTTTCCATTTTTTGGGTTTCAAGGGTTTCATGAAACTGTGTAACAAGCTCTTTTTTATCAAATCGTAAAAGGGGGATTTCTTTAAGATGATCGTATCCGATATAAAACATAAACGTCGTCAAAAAGACAGTAGAGAGGAGTAAGAATGTCCCCATCCACGTCTCTTTACGCTGCTGCTCCAAATTTAATGAAATGAGTTTTGATCCCTTTGTATTATCAGCAGAGACAATGCTATACCCACGCTCTTTGGCATACTCTTCAGGTTTATCGAGAATATAATCGAGAATATTTCCAGCTTCACAAATAACACCCACCAGCTTGTAATCAAGTTCAAAAACGACCACGCTCCGTTCATGAACCTTGGAAACCATCAACAAAATATTTTCATAATAGAGTTTAACTTTGGGGAGAAAAGCGATATAGTTAATCCCATTGGCATATTGGCGTAGAGAAACTTTGATAGCGGAAGAATCCAGATCATGACGACCTTGCGCATAGACGTGTTCACGTATACGCTTAATGTCATGTGTCAGAGGTATTGATCCAGCCGTGAAAATTGCCATACTTATTTCATTGTGTATTTGATAACTCTAGGGGTAACGATAATGACCATTTCACTTTTCTTCGACCCCTCATAGCGCGTTCCACCAACAATACCTACAGCATTTTCTCCCAATCCCGGAATCCCTTTATACCCTTTATCGCTCGAATTACGAAACAAGCCTGAGATAACGATAGGAACGCCCGGTTGAACGCGCATTGTGTTATGAATGAGTTTGGTAACCGTTTTTGGTTGAGAATATTTGGTTTTATCTACTTCAAAATTGGTATATCCGACAATATCATTAATTTTGAGGTTAATATCGGTAATTACCGTCCCATCAAGTATATTGGAATTGAGAGTAATATCCATCCCACTAAGTGCCGTACCGCTCACCGTAGAGGTTTGTACCACCCCATTCGCAACGGATGTCGTTTGCAATTCTTTAATATAAGGTTCCTCTAGCCCGTCCGTAAGCTTTACGTCTGTTCCTGCAAGTCCAAGTAATTTAGGTCGCTGAATACTCTCTACTTTTCCGAAATGCTCCAACGCATTAATAAGAGCTTCTCCACTGTACGAACCATTATTAACCAGTGCTCCAAAGGTTAAAGGCGTTTGTGCCGCACCAACACTTCCAGCAGCTACGGTGGCAGCCGATACAATGCCAAAGGTACTCGTCAATGAGGGGATAACACTCCAATTAATACCCAAACTGTAATCATTATTGAGTTGAACATTGTAAATAGATATTTCATACTCGATAACATATAAGTTATTCCGTAGAATTTCCAAATAACGCATAATATCCCCATACTCTTTTTCCCGCGCCGAAAAGCTCAGAGAGGATGTAACCGCATCAAAAGAGACATTACTCCCTCCCATCGTGGTCAAAGCACTTTTTAATATCCCCCCCAAATCTTTGATCGAAGGAATTTTCACCGTCACAGTGCGGACATTTCCCAAATAATAAGTTCCATCGGAGTAGCCAACACTGATTTTATTTCCCACACTCTTTTGAAGTAACCGTCCATACCCAATATTTGAAGCCGCAACATAAATTTTTGATTTTTTAATCAAATAGTCATTTGTCTCACGCGCACTATAAGAGGAGGTTCCTCCCATAGTTGATTGCGTTGCTAACGCAAGTGCTTGGTTCGTATCCGCCCCTCCAGATTGACCCCTAGATTCTGATTCGAGCTGAAAAACCATGTTCTCAGATGTTGCTTCAGAGAGGAGACTCATGACATCCTGTAGCTCCGCCCCCATAATCTTGACGTGCTTAATATTCTCTCCATCAGGAAGAGTATTGGTCTCTATTTTGAAGTTTTCTGCCGTAATGTCAATATTTTCCATGGCTGGTTTCGCATCATGTGAAAAAGGGGTCATAGTATCAAGTGCCATTTGTGGTTGCAAAAGCTCTTTTTTGGTTGCAACGGAACACCCAACAAAAAGTGCCCCAGCTAAAAGAAGGATAGAAAATCGCATCATCGCTTATTCTCCACTTCGCCACTAAAATAGATAGTTTTTATTTGCTTTAAACCATCTTCTAGTATCACCATATTACTGCTAATTTCTCTAACAAAGTAAGGGATACTATTCAAATAGACACGATTATTCTCTTTCAAAACCATAGCGCTTTCATTTAGCTTTATCAAGGCAAATTTTCCTTTATCACTCTCAATATACCCAAAATAACGTATCTGCATTGGAGCTTGAGGAGGTTTTATCTCCATACTAATGGCGGGAGGGGGAGGAAGAATTGGTAATGGGGCAAACATTCGAGGAGGTGGGATGAGGGCACGCTCAGTCTTTATTATTTTTGGAGAGGATGCTTTATCGCTAAAAAAAGGGTTGTATGCCCCCTGCGCAACACTGCTAAAGAGAAAAAATAGCCAAAGAAATGTTTTCAATAATAAAATGCCTAATTGATGATTTTCTCTATATTAAGCAAAAATCATACCACTTAATTTTAATGTTGGTTAGCCACCAAACGGCAATTCTTCACTCTCCATTGAAGTACCAATAATATAAAGCGGCGCTTCATTCACTCGCCCTTTATATTCCCCGATTGCTAATGCACAAGAATGGGCATTTATTTCAACGGTAATTCCTTCCGACATATCGAGGGAGGAGAATACGTTATCACTCACCAGTTTTGCATCACACACACCACTAATAACAAACCTTATATCAATCCAATCGTACCCACGAGCAATATCTTGAACGCTAAAACGGATTTCAATGGATGTAGGAGAGAGAGGGATAAGAGAGTGAATTCTTCCTTCTCGGGCAAAATCGATACGCTCCAATAATTTTTTGAGAGAATGGGTCGTCAGTGTTGCCATGATTTTCCTTCGATTTTTATTATTTTCTCCTAAAAGCAAATTTTATACCAGAACGAATCTGCCGTGAGCCATTGTTTTTTCCTCTCTCATAGTTAATAAATATGGGGTATAATCCTAATGTTTAAATTTACTTTGTTAAGGAAAAGGCTATGGCTTTATATGATCGTGATTACGCACAACAACGTGCATTTGGTTACGAGAGCGCATCACGGGGTGAAGCGCAGATCGTTTCATTCGTAAAAGAGACTTATAAATTGTTTGCTGCATCAATGATGGCGGGTGCGGTAGGTGCATACGTGGGTGTTCCAATGGCAGGTACTATTGCTGCTAATTTTTGGCTTTTATTTGCTCTTGAAATTGGTTTGATAATCGGATTACAGTTTGTTAAACATAAACCGGGTATCAATCTTCTTGTAATGTTCGGATTTGTCTTCATGACAGGGCTAATGTTGGCTCCACTTTTGGCCCACACATTGGGAATGAACGGTGGGGGTACCATTATCGGTAATGCTTTTGCAATGACCTCTGTCGTATTTGGGGCGATGAGTTTTTATGCTATCAAAACAACAAGAGATTTTACAAGTTACGGAAAACCTCTTATGATTGCCATGTTTGTTATCATGGGCTTTTCAATTCTAAATATCTTCCTAGGTAATCCTCTCTTGCATGTAGCGATTTCTGGAGTAGTTGTTATTCTTTTTAGTATCATGGTTATTTATGATACTCAAAATATTATGAATGGGGGATATGAAACGGCGATTGATGGTGCACTTGCCCTTTATCTCGATTTCCTCAATATTTTTACAGCATTGTTGCAACTCTTCGGAATTTTCGGTGGAAAAGACGAATAATCTCCTCCCCTCGCATATCCTGCGAGTGGTGGATGCCAATCTCAACCGTCTTAAAGAGGGTATTCGTGTGATTGAGGATATAGCGCGCTATGTTCACAATGACAAGAAGCTCTCAACGGCACTCAAAACCCTTCGTCATCAATGCCGTATCGAACCACTGGAATCACTTCTCTCCTCTCGCGATAGTATCAATGATGTGTTACGCCCTACGATGAAAAGTGAAATGAATCGTACCGATTTACGGAGTATAGTAATCGCTAACTATAAAAGAGGGCAAGAATCTTCGCGTGTTTTGGAAGAGGTTTATAAGATTATAGAACCTGAAATGAGTGAAATGTTCAAACAAATTCGTTATGAACTCTATACCTTGGAAAAAGAAAATATTTTAGGCTTAGGAAACTAAGATCGTTGGAAACTAAGCACGTTGTCATTATTGGAGGAGGACCAGCTGGGTTAATGGCAGCGGATGTTCTCTCTGCGTCAGGGATAAGTGTCGATATTTTTGAAGCGAAACCCTCTGTGGGGAGAAAATTTCTTACAGCAGGCAAAGGGGGATTAAATATTACCCACAGTGAGCCTATCGGTGATTTTCTTCAACGCTATGATAGAAGTGATTGGTTAGAACCGATGATACGCGCATTTGATTCCAAGGCGATTCGAGCATGGATGGAAAGTTTGGATGTAGCTTCGTTCGTTGGAACTTCGGGAAGAGTTTTCCCCATAGAAATGAAATCTGCTCCTCTGTTACGTCGTTGGCTCTCTTCCTTGAAAAAACGGGGAGTTCGTGTCCATTGCAGGCATTATTGGCAGGGGTTTACCGATACAGGAGCTTTGCGTTTTAGAACCGATGATGGTGAAAAAACAATAACATCGGATGCGACGATTTTGGCTTTGGGTGGCGGAAGTTGGGCTAGTTTAGGTTCAGAT
>CANMHZ010000009.1 GCA_947497635.1 Helicobacteraceae bacterium
GTTGTTTTTAAGAACTAGACAATATGTGTCAATTCTTATGAGTATAATGTTTCTGTAGAAAATATATATCTAGAAAGAGAGCAGTAAATGAATTTACAAAACGTGGAAGTAGCAAAAGAAACACAAAAGCCCCTATTAAACTCTTTGTATACCTTTGAGAATTTTGTTGAGGGTGACTCAAATAATTTCGCATTTTTAGCTGCAAAAAGTGTAAGCAGCAATCCTGAAGTTTTATACAATCCACTCATCATTCAAGGAGGGATTGGGTCAGGAGCGACACACCTAATGCAAGCCGTTGGAAACGTAATGGCGGCTCAGGGGAAGGTAGTTATTTACGCTTCGGTAGAACAGTTTTTAAATGATTTTACCCATCATCTTAGCAACCGAACCATGGATCGTTTTAGAGATAAATATCGAAAATGTGATTTACTTCTCATCGACGATATTCAATTTTTAAGTGGTAAAAATCAAATTCAAGAGGAATTTTTTCATACATTTGAAGCATTACGCAATGAAAAGAAGCAAATTATCATTACTTCTGATAAGCATCCAAAACAAATTACAGAATTGAATGAAGGACTAAAAAGCCAAATCCTAAGTGGCTTAGAAGTTAATATTCTACCTCAAGAGCTTGAAACAAAAAAGGGAATTATCAAGAAAAAATGTGAAATTAATCATCTAAAACTAGATAATGAAATGATTCATTACATTGCTACTACAATTGAAGGTAATACACATAAAATCGTAGGAATTATTACGAAGCTCAGTGCCTATTCTCAACTTCTGAAGGTTGATATTACTATCGAAATTGTTCGTAATGTTGTAGAGAGTCAAATAATCGTATAGCCTTCTTGTCAACTGATTTATATATGGACAAATAATGTCTTATTGAGATGTGATAATGGTGAATCTCAAATCAGGAGTTCACCATGCAACACGCTGACCCTTTTATGTATCACCCTAAACTTTTAAAAATATTGACACGTGAGCAACTCGATATCCTCGTCAATCACTCATTTTGTAATAGTGATAGAGAAGATCAAATTCATATACTCTACTCTGGAATGGATTTTGGAAGTTTTGAAATTTATTGCGACTGTGATGCAGAAGAACTCGATTGTGCAATCATCTATGTCCAATTTCAGAAAACTCAGGAAGAAGCTCGTCTCAATGGTAACGAATTTTGGGAACTTTATACGAAAAGCAATCCTATAGAATGTGTCCAGATTAGTATTGATTTTTAAAGGAATATCATGACTTCATGCTCACTTATCACCAACCATGTTTTAATGACAAATGTGCCATGGAAACTCTATCTCGATGATCTACGCACACCTAGTGACAGCACTTTTGTGATTGCAAGAAACATGGCGGATGCACAAAAACTGATTATGACTGACGGTGTACCAACTTTTATTTCATTTGACCATGATCTTGGAATAGATGAACATGGAATCCTGCTTCCAACAGGTTACGCTTTCGCTAAATGGTTGGTTGAGATGGATATGGATGGGGTTATAAAATTAGGAGAAGATTTTGATTTTACCGTTCATTCCCAAAATCCTGTTGGTGCGGAGAATATACGGGCGTATCTTAACAACTATATGACATCAAAAAATTTAAAATAAAGTAGTTTTCATGAATCTCTCTAAATCCCAATACATTCGCGGTCTTCAATGCGAAAAAGCACTTTGGCTCCATAAATACCGACCCGATCTGCGAAAAATCTCACAACAGTCGGATAGGACGATGAGTACGGGGATGAGTGTCGGAGAGTTGGCACGTGATCTTTTCCCAGAGGGTGAATCTATCGAGTTTGATCCCAAAGATTTTCAAGGGATGGTGCGTAAAACCCAAGAGTTGATAGAGCAAGGTGCCGATACTATCTATGAAGCATCCTTTAGTCATGATGGGATATTTGTCATGTGCGATATTCTTCACAAAGAGGGTGATGGATGGCAGATGATAGAGGTCAAAAGTGCCACAAGTGTCAAAGGATATTATCTCAACGATATTGCGATGCAGTGGTTTACCCTCTCACGTTGTGATATACCCCTTGCATCTGCTTGTGTCGCCGTTATCAATAATGGGTATACACGAGAGGGTGCTCTTGAAGTTGATAAACTGTTCAAAATAATCGATGTGACCTCTGATATTCAAGCCCGTCAATCGGATGTTAGTGACAATCTCCACCGTCTTAGCAGTATTATCGAGGGGGAAATGCCAGAAACACCGATCGGGTCTTGGTGTAGTGAGCCATTTGGATGTGATTATAGGGGGCATTGTTGGAGTGATGTTCCCTCCGTATCGGTATTTGACTTGTATCGTCTTAATTCCAAGAAAAAATTTGAAGCGTGGCATGCTGGGGTGAGTATTGATGATGCGGATGAAAAAATGTCTCTCACAAAAACACAACGATTGCAAGTAGAATCCTATCGTGATAAGCAAACGCGAGTCGATCCGAAAAAAATAGAGCTATTTTTAGAAAAATTGGTGTATCCGTTGTCCTATTTTGATTTTGAGACGTTTATGGATGCGATCCCAAGATTTGATACCCAACGCCCTTATCAGCAGATGCCGTTTCAATATTCGCTCCATATTGAGCACGTAGAGGGGTGTTTAGAACACAAAGAATTTTTGGCAGATGAGCGATACGATCCAAGACGGGAACTAGCCCAGCGGATGTTGCAAGATATTTCAGAAAGTGGCAGTATTATCGCTTTTAATCAGTCATTCGAGATCACTCGTATTAAAGAACTCGCCGAAATGTTTAGTGATTTAAAAGAACCATTATTGGCGCTTATTCCCCGTTTTATTGATTTGATTGAACCGTTTCGCTCTTTGGCATATTATCATCCCGATTTTAACGGCAGTTTTTCGATCAAATCGGTTTTACCAGCGATGTTTCCCAATGATAAGGAACTCAGCTATAAATCACTCGGTATACAAAATGGCGGAATGGCGATGGAAACGTATGCGGCTTTATTGTATATGGCACCTGAGTTGAGAGAAGAAAAGAGAAAAGCACTTTTGGATTATTGTCATCTTGATACGTTGGCAATGGTGAAGATCGTGAAGAAGTTGAGAATCAACACCCTTACAACAAACTTAATTTAAGCAGATATAAAGTTTAAATGGATACAATTTCACCACTATTTATTAAAGACTTGAAAAGGAGGCTCACATGAAATTTACTAAAATTGCAACACCTGAGCAAATCGACCGTAAATGGGTTTTGATCGACGCTGAGGGGAAAACATTTGGTCGTTTAATGACCGATGTTGCTGCTCGTCTTCGCGGAAAAGATAAGCCTTATTTTACTCCAAATATTGACTGTGGTGACTTTGTTGTTATCATCAATGCGTCTAAAATCGTTATTAACGGTACTGGCAAATTGGCAACAAAAGAGTATCACACTCATAGTGGTTACTTCGGTAGTGTTAAAAGTGTTAAAATGACAGAGCTTTTGGCAACTAATCCAGAAAAACTCTTCAAACTCGCAGCTCGCGGTATGCTTCCTAAAACAAAATTAGGTCGTGCGATGTTGAAAAAACTAAAAATCTATGCTGATGCGGAACACCCACACTCAGCACAGATCGCTAAGTAAGGATAAATAATGGCAAAAACTTATGCAACTGGCAGAAGAAAAACATCTATCGCTAAAGTATGGTTGACTCCAGGAACTGGTAAAATCACTGTTAATGGTCTTTCACTTGACGCATGGCTTGGTGGTCTTGAAGCGAAAAAATTGCGTGTAACGCAACCTCTTTCACTTACAAAACAAGATACATCAGTTGACATCAACGCAACGACAACAGGCGGCGGTTTCTCAGGTCAATCTGATGCACTTCGTCACGGTATTTCTCGTGCACTTTGTACGTTTAATCCTGAATTCCGTCCGGTTCTTAAACCATACGGTATGTTGACTCGTGATTCACGTATCGTTGAACGTAAAAAACCAGGTCTTCGTAAAGCACGTCGTTCACCTCAATTCTCAAAACGTTAATCGTTTTATTTTCTTCTTTCTCTCGGATTCTCCGAGGGTTTTTTCTTATTTTCATCTTCTCATTAGCCTAAAATAATATATGATACCACACCTTTTTTACTGGAGCAATTATGGTCTCTTTTTTTAAATCATTTAAAGTCCGATCGTGGACACTTATCGTTTCGGTAGCCCTCTTTTTGACCCTCGTTGCCAATATCGCTTTCTTCAAACATGTCATAGAAGTTTATCCCCTTTCATGGAGCAGTGCCCCTTTTATTGTATCGTTGGCATTGGTGTTGATGAGTGTTTCGGTTATTCTTTTATCTCTCTTTAGTTTTCGTCGTACCCTTAAGCCTGTTATCATTTTAATTTTAATTTTATCGTCGTTTGTCGCTTATTTTATGGATACCTACAATACGGTGATTGATACCCATATGATTCAAAACACCTTAGAAACCAATCTGAGTGAATCGTCTGATTTGTTTAGTTTTACCCTTGTATTGTACGTTCTTTTGATCGGAGTAATTCCTTCATTTATCGTCTATAACGCTAATATAACTCCAATGAAGCTTAAAGCGACACTCGTGGAGAAAGGGAAAATAATTGGGATTGCCCTTGCTTTTGTCGCGGTACTTTTATTTGCCTTTAGCAAAAATTATACGTCATTTTTTCGAGAGCATAAGCCATTACGTTATTACGCCAATCCAGCCTTTTATCTCTATTCAAGTGGTTCATATATACAAAAATCATTGTCCCATCCGTATACGGGATTAGCACTTTATGCCCAAGATGCAGTGGCATCTCCCTCGGATAAAAACCGAAAACTGATTGTTGTCGTTGTTGGAGAAGCGGCTCGTTGGGATCATTTCTCTCTCAATGGCTATTCACGTGAAACGAATCCATTGCTCAAAAATGAGGATATTGTTAACTTTAGTCAGTTTACTTCTTGTGGAACGGAGACAGCGATTTCCGTACCGTGTATGTTCTCCTCTTTTGGGAGAGAGAAGTATGAGGGGGAAAAAGCCAAACATACCGAAAATATTTTGGATGTTCTCAAACGCTCAGGGGCGAATATCTTGTGGCGGGATAACAACTCCGATTCCAAAGGGGTAGCAGAGCGTGTGACCTACGAGGATTACAAAATACCGGCTAATAATACGATTTGTGAAGATGGTGAGTGTCGTGATGAGGGGATGTTAGTAGGGCTTGATACGTACATTAAAGCGCATCCCAAAGGGGACATTGTTATCGTTCTTCACCAGATGGGCAATCATGGCCCTGCCTATTACAAACGGTATCCAAAAGAATTTGAGAAATTCACCCCTGTGTGCAAAAGCAATCAGTTGGAACAATGCACCCAAGCGGAAATTGCCAATGGGTATGATAATGTCCTTCTTTATACCGATTATTTTTTGAAGAAAACGATTGATTTTCTCAAAACGAATGATTCATCCTTTGCAACAGCGATGTTTTATGTAAGCGATCATGGGGAGTCATTGGGGGAAAATGGTCTCTATTTACATGGTTTTCCCTACGCCATTGCCCCTGAAGCACAAAAGCATGTCCCTGCCGTAATGTGGTTTGGTAAAAAATTTAAGGTGAATAAAGTGGCGTTGAAGCAACGTGCATCGAAACCCTACAGCCAAGATTTTATTTTTGATACCTTGTTGGGGATGGACGAAGTGAAGACCTCTTTCTACCGAAGTGAGCTGGATATTTTGCATGGCATCCACTAAAAATATTCTCCTTACCGCTCTTCTCCTCTTAGGAGCAATCTTATTTTTGGACTCAGCGGTGCGGATATTGCGATACAAAGTCTTTTTTATAACACTCAAACCCATGAATGGCTTGTTGATTCGAACAATGCCATTTTGAAATTTGTTTTTTACGATGGGATCAAACGGCTATTAATCATCATTGGCGTTGTTGTTTTAGTTGGATTAATTATTGGATGGAAACGCTCCTCTTTGCAACCGTATCGACGGGGGTTGATTATTCTCCTTGCCTCCTCTGTATTTGTCCCTCTTATTGTGGGTTCGCTCAAAGCAGTGACGAATATGCCATGTCCTAAAAATGTTGAAATCTTTGGGGGAACGTATCCTCATACGTGCGTGTGGGAGAGTTATGGGAAGAGAGAATGCCCAAAAGAGAAGCAAAAATGTTGGCCAGCAGGACATGCGAGTGGGGGATTTGCTTTGATGGCATTGGTTTTTCTCTTTCAAACACGACGGGCGAAAGTGCTAGCTATGAGCAGTGCGATGGTGATCGGTTGGAGTATGGGGACGTATAAAATGCTTATCGGAGATCATTTCTTTAGCCACTCGGTAATTACGATGATTTTGGCGTGGCTGTTGATATTATTGATCGTTCGAGGAGTGGATAGTTTCATCAAGTGGAAAATTAAGAGTAGTAACGTACAAATTGCGTGAATAAAGACTTAGAAAGTCTTGCCAAAAAGGTCTTCTTTTTGGTATACTTCCACCACGGATGCGGGAATAGCTCAGTTGGCTAGAGCGTCAGCCTTCCAAGCTGAATGTCGCGAGTTCGAGTCTCGTTTCCCGCTCCATCCGTATCTTCTTAAAATAGTGAACTTCCGTACTCAAACAATCCAAGCTCCATCTTTATAAACAATTTCATCTCCCAGTGTAAAAGTGTCCGTATCAACAAAAATATCGACATGGTATTTCCCGTCTCGGCGTTTAAATCCTGGTTTGCCATAGATACCGTGCTTTGCCCCTAACGACAAATGAACACCGCACATACGCTCATACGTTCCTGTATCCGCAACGGTGCGTGTCTTGTCAAAAGCTCGGTTAAGTCCTAGCCCTAGCTCTCGTATCCAAACTGTTCCCTCATCTCTACGGATATTAAAAAGTATCTCATCAAACGCAGGGGTTGAATTTTCACACGCTACGACTTGCCCCTCTTGTACGATAATGGTAATGGGCGTTGTGGGTGTATTGAGCTTGTAGGTGACATCTCCAAAACAAAAAATCTTTGCCCGTCCATGCAGTGCACGTAAATCTTGCGCCTCGGTGAAGACCTCCCCCAATGGAAACTGACCGCCAGTATTGGGCATATCGGAGTAGTCACCAATATTGAGTTTGGCAGGCTCAAAAGGGGTGTCATAGATCAAAAGTTCCCCGCCACTGTCGATGATACCCGATGGTGCAGCGTCTATCTTGGCTTTGAGACCACGACCAACCCCCCGATAATACTCAGCGTCATACGCCAATGAATCAATATAATACTCCGCTTCATCATCCGACATACGGCTAAGATGAGGGTGTTCGATCACTTTGATCTGTTTTTTGAACAACTCGACCCGCAGACGAAACTCATTGAGACGAAAACTTTTGGATTGAACCAAAGCCACCAAATCAAAAGGATGAAGTGAATCAAAAATTTCGAGTATCTTTTCTGGTGCGCTAGCATTAAAATCAACGAATAGAGCATTGGGCAAACAACGTTTATACCCCTCCATCAAAAGAGTAGATAACAAACAATCGGTGTCATAGACTACAACGGCACGCTCTTTGTCGGTATGGTTAAAGGCGGTACTTACGAGACTATGCAGGTTGCTTTGGGCTTTTAGAATCAACGTTTCCGACATGAATATTCCTTACTTGAGGGGATAGTGGATAGGTTTTTAAAGAGGGGAATTATAACGAAGCTTTGGGTACGTTAAATATAAAATGCTTACAGACTCTGCACTTTTTTTCACTAGCTGCGAAACATGTGTAAAGATCCTTGACCTCCAATTTCTAACTCTTTTAAATCACAAGCTCTACGGAAAAATTCGTCCTCATGTGTAGGATCATAGGAGTATGTTTCTTGTTGGACATCGTAAAGAAGACTATTGAGATTGAAAAGGTTATTTTTAAAGAGAAAAACGAAACACTGCATAAGATCAGTTATTTAAATGAACTTTACGAATCCATGAAGTAAGTAGATCCTCTAAATCATAAATTGTTCTTTCCCCTTGATATTCTTTCCAAAGATAAAAATTTACTGATTTTTTACTAACCAATGTTATTGCGAATAAACCAAGCATTGTTTTTTGTTTTCCTTCTTCGGTCTGAATATTTTGAATAATTCCAAAATAAAGGGCATTGTTGTCTTGGTGTATTATTCCAAGACTTTTTGTCTCATTCAACTCCACTGCTGGAAAGTGTCTTTCAATAACTTTTTTAATATCACTAGTTGATTTATTTAGGAATTTTATACCTTGTTTTCTAAATATGTTCTCCATTTGAGACAAATATTCTTTTCTACTCATATTTAATTTTTTATTTACTAAACCCAATGGTGCTAACACATAACCATAATCATTAAGAGTTGCGCTTTCACCTTTACGCCATAATCGTAGTTGTTCACAATCAGCAAATACTAAATTTATCTGATTTATATTCTGATTTGCATCTTCTAAATATTTTATTAATCTACTATCAGATTGGTTAGAATTATTCAAATGACAATAACCATTTGGGAGAGGGGTGGAAATTTTATCATTACCTATTAAAATATCTTCTGCACCTACTGATACAGGAAACATCATAAAAAACAGTAAAACATATTTCAATATCTTTTTATAAATATACATATAAGCCCCCCTCTTCTTGGATTAAATGTAACACGTTAAAAGTGAATTTATGTCATTAATGAGTATATATTGCAAGTATTTTACTACATAATATTCTAAAAACGTCACAAAAGATTTTAAATCTACAGCTGATTTGTTCTGTTATATTCTTTTGGCATATAAAACACGGATCAGGCGTTAAATGTTAATAGACTTCTTTTTCGATACAAAATAGAACCCGATAATCCTACGGACGAAGATGATACTTTCAATAAAGCTTGTGATTTAAAATCGGGGGATCAAGGGGATAGACCCCTTGGCACTAATGAATTAGTGGCGCAAAAACGCACATAAGAAATAGTGTGAGTATGATCTTATCCATAACGACCCCCTTCTGTTGAATCTTTGGAGGACAAAAAAAAAGGTCAAGGGGTAATTAATCCCTCAACCTTCATATTGTCGCTCCATTGATTCAACAGAAAAGTCACACTCACAAAAGGGATTATAGCACAAGTAATAAAATATAAAAATAGGGTTAGGGGTTTACGCTATAATTCACTCCAAAAATAGGCTAAGTATTGAAATTTGTATTTTTTTCCCTCCTTTTTAGTTTGATGTTAACTGCTTCTACTCTCCATCTTAGTGCTTCCTCCAATCCCGCCCGTCTTAACCCTCTTATCGCAACCGACTCCGCTAGCGGTGAAATTGCTAATTTTATTTTTAATGCCCTCGTCAAATACGATGCTACGGGGCAAAAGGTGATTGGGGATTTGGCGCAATCGTACAAAAGAGTCTCCCCCACCGTTATCGAGTTTAAACTTCGCCATGGGGTGATGTGGAGTGATGGGAAGCCTTTTAGTGCTGCGGATGTTGTTTTCACCTACGATCTTATCACCTCCCCCAAAGTAACAAGCCCCTACGCGACCGATTTTCGGGTGGTCAAAGAGGTGAGGGCGATTGATCCCTATACCGTGCGTGTTACCTATAAAAAGCCCTATTTTAAAGCGTTAGAAATTTGGATGATGGGGATTGTCCCCCGTCATATTCTTGAAAAAGAAAAAGATATTATGGGGAGCTCTTTTAACACCCACCCAACAGGAACAGGACCGTACATCTTAAAAAAGCTAGAGTTTTCCAAACAAATTGAGCTGGTTTCCAATCCCCATTATTTTGAACACCGTCCCAAAATTGAGACGATTATTTTTCATGTTATCAGCGACCCAATGACTCGTTTTTTGATGCTGAAAAACGGTGAAATTGATATTGATGGACTGGAGCCGATGCAAGCGCAGCGTCAGTTAGGCAAAACATTTCATCAACGGTTTAAACAATTGGAATTGCCATCGCACAGCTACACCTATTTGGGCTTTAATTTACGGCTCAAAAAGTTTCAAGATCCTCGTGTTCGTGAAGCGTTGTCACTTGCCATTGATCGCCAAGAACTGGTCGATATTTTGTTTCTCAATCACGGGTCTGTCTGTACAGGACCATTTTTACCGGGGAGCAAAGGGTTTGACGAGGCGGTAAAAACACCCAAAAGGGATCTCATCAGAGCAAAAGCCCTTTTAAAATCGGCAGGGTATGATGCAACAAATCCCTTGGGTTTTGAGATTGCCACCTCCAATTCTAACCCTATTCGCCCTTATGCGGCGGAGATATTACAGCGGCAACTTTTAGCCGTTGGGGTGAAAGTAACGCTCAAAGTAATGGAGTGGCAAGCCTTTTTAAACACCGTCGTTATGCCCAAAAAGTTTGAAACGGTGCTACTTGGATGGGGACTTTCTCTCACTCCTGATCCTTATATGATTTGGCACAGTGATTCGGATGTTGTGGGGGGATTTAATATGATCGGGTATCACTCCAAAAAAACGGATAGATTGATCGAAAAAATGGAAAACTCGACAGAGCCTGAGAAGACAGCGGCATTACAACGAGATATATTTAGCTCCATCGTACACGACAATCCGTATCTATTTTTAGTCGTTCCCAATGATATTCATGTCTATAATCGACAGATACAAGGGATAAAACCGACGATAAATGGGATTTGGGACAATTATATTGATTGGGAGAAAAAGTGAAAAAAATAATACTGTTTGATTTAGATGGGACGTTGATTGATTCAACAGAGGCGATTTTGGAGAGTTTTTATCACGCACTTAATGCGCATGGCGAAGTTAGTGATATAACGGAAGAGATGATAACCGGACAAATTGGACATACTTTACAGACAATGTTTACAGGAGTTGGAATATCTAGCGAAAATATTGAAGCGCATGTGGCTACGTATAAATTACATTATCGTGAAATCTCACGTTTCAAGACTTTTATGCTTCCTTACGCAATAGAGGCGATAAAAGAGGCATCACAATTTGCACGATTGGGAATTGTTACGACTAAAACAGGACACTATTCTCGTGAATTAATGGAACATTTTGAACTCATGCACTATTTTGAAGTACTTATTGGGTTTGAAAATGTTACAAATACAAAACCCCATCCAGAACCTATTTTGACTGCATTAAAAGAGATGAATGCAGGTACCAAAAACGTATGGATGATTGGGGATACGAGTTTGGATTTAGAGGCATCAGTACGTGCTGGGATAGAAGGGGTAGGCGTTTTGAGCGGTTATCATACGTTGGAACAATTGTCGCCATTTGCATTTACAATTCACAATAATGCCCTTGAAGCAGTTCGTCATATTGAAAAAGAGGGGATAAAGTAACATTTTACCCAATGCTTTGAACACTATCAAAAATGGAAAGCTACATTTAAGAGCAAGTTTCCTAAAATACAGACACTGATAATACAAGCTTAAAAATTGAAGTCATAGGGAGAAGCCATGCTCGAAATTCGATGGCATAGTCGCGCCGGTCAAGGTGCTGTAACGGGTGCAAAAGGTTTAGCAGACGTTGTATCTACTACAGGTAAGCACGTTCAAGCGTTTGCGTTCTACGGTTCAGCTAAACGGGGTGCTGCAATGACAGCCTATAACCGTGTTGATGATAAAGTAATTATGAATCACGAGAAATTCATGGCTCCAGATTACGTTCTTGTTATTGACCCTGCATTAGTCTACGTAGCTGATTTTACGGCATTTGAGAAGCCTGATACTGTTTATATTATTACCACCCATCTCACAACTGAAGAGCTTATTGCTTCTCAGCCAAAGCTTGAAGGTAAAAAAGTACACACCGTTGATTGTATTAAAATTTCGCAAGAGACAATCGGAAAAGCGATCCCCAATACACCAATGCTCGGCGCATTGATGAAGGTTTCGGGAATGTATGAAATGGACTTTTTCAAAGAGAATATGATTCGTGTATTGAAAAAACTACCACAAAAAATCATTGACGCCAACATGATCGCGATCCAACGCGCTTATGATGAAGTAAAGTAAGGAGCCTAGAATGGAAAAAGCAGGATGGGATGGATTTGAAATCGGCGCAATGCTTCGAACCTTTGATGGAGCAATACAAAATATTGCAACAACATTGCCAGAAGATAGAGCCTATTCTCAATCAAGTTCGTTTACGGCGAGTGTAGCCGACTGGCGTATTGAAAAACCGTTATTTAACAAAGATTATTGTATTGATTGCCAATTTTGTTGGATTTTTTGTCCCGATATGTCAATCATTTCTCGTGATAAAAAGATGATTGGAATTGATTTTGATCACTGTAAAGGGTGTGGAATTTGTGTGGAAGTATGTCCGACAAATCCAAAATCACTTTTGATGTTTCCTGAACAAAAAGATGAAGAGAGTGCTCTCGTCGAGTGGCCTAAAAAAGTGAAAAAAGAAAAAGAAGATGAAGTAGGGGAAGAATAATGGCTGATACTATGGAATTACGAGACATCGAAGTCTGGGATGGGAATATGGCAGCAGCGCAAGCGCTTCGCCAAGTACAAGTAGATGTTGTAGCGGCATATCCGATTACTCCATCAACCCCTATCGTTGAGGGGTATGCGACCTATAAAGCTAACGGCTATGTCGATGGTGAGTTTGTTATGGTTGAATCTGAGCATGCAGCAATGTCTGGCTGTATCGGTGCATCTGCTGCAGGTGGGCGTGTTGCAACAGCAACATCATCTCCAGGTTTTGCATTGATGGTTGAGACATTGTACTCAGCATCAGGAATGCGTCTACCAATTATCCTTAACGTTGTTAACCGTGCTATTGGTGCGCCGTTGAATGTAAATGGAGATCACTCTGATATGTATATGGGGCGTGACAGCGGATGGATTCAACTTGATGCTTATAACCCTCAACACGCGTATGATTTGAACTTTATTGCGTTCAAAGTTGCAGAAGATCACGATGTTCGTCTCCCAGCTATGGTTCACCAAGATGGATTTATGACATCACATACCGCGCAAGGCGTTCACACGTTAACCGATGAAGCAGCGTATGGTTTTGTTGGTGAATTTCAACCGATGAATGATATGCTTGACCTTGATCATCCTGTAACGCACGGAGTTCAAACGGAAGAAGATTGGCACTTTGAGCACAAAGCACGTCAACAACACGCTTTGATGACAGCCGTTATTCCAAAAATTGAAGCTGCATTCGCTGAATTCGAAAAATTGAGTGGACGTAAATACAACCTTGTTGAAACACACCAAATGGAAGACGCTGAAATGGTCGTTATTTGTATGGGTACATCGGTTGAAACAGCAATGGAAGTTGTTGATGAATTACGTGCTCAAGGGATTAAAGCGGGCGTTGTCGGAATCCGTGTTTTCCGTCCTTGGCCGTTAGAGCAATTGGCTGAAGTACTTAAAAATGTAAAAGCAATCGGTACTTTGGACCGTTCAAGTCCTCACGGTACAGTGGGTATGCTTTACAATGAAATCGCTGGAACGTTATTTAATTGCGATACGAAAGCGGTATTGAACAACTATATTTATGGTTTGGGTGGACGTGATTTAACCAAAGCACATGTAGTAGGAATTTTCAATGATTTGAAAGCAAATGTTGATGCAGGAAAACTTACAACACCATTGCAACAGTATATCGGTCTTCGTGGACCGAAGCTTTCGTTTTTCTAAGGAGTCGACATGTCAGAAATTAAAAAAATTAAAAATTTAAAAGAGTTTTCAACCTCTGCAGATCGTTTTGAGGGTGCTAATCTTTTGTGTCCAGGATGTGCTCACTCGATTATTGTTCGTGAAGTTTTGAATGCTACGAATGATGATCTTATTCTTGCAGCTTCTACGGGATGTTTGGAAGTATGTACGGCAGTTTATCCGTATACTTCATGGGATGCTTCATGGATTCATATCGGTTTTGAAAATGGTTCAACAGCAGTTGCTGGTGCTGAAGCAATGTACAAAGCGCTTAAAACCAAAGGTCGTTTGAAGCAACCTGATCGTGTTCCTAAATTCGTCGCATTCGGCGGAGATGGTGCGACATATGATATTGGATTCCAATGGATTTCAGGATGTTTTGAACGTGGACACAACATGATGTATGTGTGTTTGGATAATGAAGTGTATGCAAATACAGGCGGACAACGTTCAAGCTCAACTCCAATTGGAGCATCGGCTACGACGACTCCTGCTGGAACTACAAGCTACGGTGAGAAGAAAAATAAAAAAGACATGGTTGCTATTATGGCAGCACATGGTTCTCCATACGTAGCACAAGTTGCTCCAAATAAATGGAAAGACATGGTAGCTAAAATCCAAAAAGGGTTTGCTGCAGAGGGCCCAGTATTTATCAATGCAATGTCAGCATGTAC
>CANMHZ010000010.1 GCA_947497635.1 Helicobacteraceae bacterium
GCTACAACATTTTTGAGGGGGATATTTTTCGCGTCAGTGACATTCTTCTTTTTCAAGATACAGAGGTGATTGAGGATAAAGAGCTGCTCAAAGTTATTGCCTTGGAAAAAAATAAACCGTTCAATATAAAAACATTCCGAGATGATGCAGAGCGTATCAAAACAAAAATCGCCGATTTGGGGTACGCATACGTCCAAGTTCAGCCCGATTTGCGAAAAGACAAAGAGACCAAGACGGTAGAAGTTGTTTATCGCATTGTTCCGGGAAAAAAAGTTCGAATTCACAATGTGATCGTGTCAGGGAATAACCGCACTTTGGATCGTGTTGTTCGACGAGAACTATTTCTTGCCCCGGGAGATTTATACAGCTTGAGCAATCTCAAAGATTCACGTAACGCATTGGGACGAACGGGATATTTTGAGAGTACCACTATCGAAGAAAAACGCATTGATGATGAGTCAATGGATCTGATCGTTCAGACGAAAGAAGCCGCAACAGGGAATATTCAGCTAGGGGGCGGATACGGAAGTTTCGGCGGTATTATGCTTAGTGTTGCGGTGAATGATCGTAATATTTTTGGATCAGGAATCAACACAGGGATTCATTTAGAACGCTCAGTTCGGACGAAAAACTACTCTTTCAATGTCTCCAATCCACGCCTCAATGACAGTGACTTTAGCGGTAACTTTTCCGTGTTCAACAGTGCGACGATGTACACCAGCTATACCGTCGCATCGACGGGATTAAGTCTTGGAACGGGGCATCGTTTCAGCCGATATGTTAATGGCTATGTAGGGTACAACTACTCTAAAAATGCGTACAGTAATTTTGATCTCAATACAACGCTAACACTTGATCCTCGTTACTACACCAATTATGATAAAAGTTCAGTCATTGTATCGGCAACGTTTGATAATACCGACGATTATTATATCCCGCGTGAGGGGATGAACTTCTCACAGA
Organism: Helicobacteraceae bacterium; assembly: GCA_947497635.1. Classification (GTDB taxonomy): domain Bacteria; phylum Campylobacterota; class Campylobacteria; order Campylobacterales; family Sulfurimonadaceae; genus Sulfuricurvum. Next base: position 964 of record CANMHZ010000010.1, read on the forward strand.
GTTTTGAAAAAGCAGGCTTGGGTGGAAGTTCCGATTTTTGGAAAAGTCGTAGTACCTTTGGTGCGTATAAAGGACTTCAAAAACTGACGGATATGGATTTGATTGTTCGCTATAAAGCACGCTTTAACTATGCGCAAGATACAGGATACTTGCCGATTGCCGAGAAGTTCTATATGGGGGGAATCGGATCGGTTCGTGGTTTTAGAAGCTATTCCATCTCTCCTGTGGGGGATCCTGCCTATATAAATGGAGTGTTACAGCGTATTGGGGGATCTCAGACGTTTTCCAACAGCTTTGAATTAAGTGTCCCTTTAGTTCCTGAAGCGAAGATGCGAGCAACGGCATTTGTCGATTATGGCTGGATTGGAGATTCGTCATTGACTGAAATAGCACGTGGAGGATACGGGATAGGATTGGAGTGGTTCTCTCCTGTTGGGCCTCTACAACTTGTTTTTGCTAATCCTATTGGCACTAAACCCGACGATAATATCGCTCACTTTGAATTTACCATCGGACAGAGATTCTAAGTGTTAATACATCAAATAAAAATTCAAAATTTACTTTCTTTTGATGAAAAAGGGATTGATTTACCTTTAAAAAATCTTAATGTACTCATTGGTTCTAACGGCTCTGGTAAGTCTAATTTTATTGAAGCGATTAGTTTACTTCAATCCGCTCCAACACTTCTAGCTCGTCCTGTTCGGGATAGTGGTGGTATTGCTGTTTGGTTACACAAAGGAACACAATTTCCTGTAGCAAAAATTGAGGTGAAAACGGATATAAAAAATAAAAAAAATGCTATACCTGTAAAACATTCTCTCTCTTTTGGAGCAGTGGGTAATAAATTTGATTTACAAGATGAACGGATTGAAGATGAAAAACCATCTGGGATGGAAAAAGAGCCTTACTTTTATTACAAATATCAAAATAATCATCCTGTTTTAAATGTCAATGGTGTAAAGAGAACAATAGAAAGGATAGATGTAGATCCAGAACAATCTATATTATCACAACGAAAAGATCCAGATTACTATCCCGAGATTACTGAGTTAGCTAAACAATATGAAAAAATTAGAATTTATCGAGAGTGGTCATTTGGACGTTATTCTACACCAAGATTAGAGCAGAGAGTAGATGGAAATAATAATTTTCTTGATGAAAACTATCATAATTTAGGTCTTATTTTAAATGGTGTGAATAGATACCCTGATATTAAAAAAAAGATGATCGATAAATTAAAAATTCTTTATCCCCGTTTTGATGATTTTTATGTCGAAATTCAAGGTGTTACAATACAGATTTTTTTTACAGAAAAGAATTATGCTATTCCTGCAACACGTCTTTCGGATGGTACGCTACGGTATTTATCGTTACTAGCAATTTTATACTCACCTAATAAACCCTCATTGTTATGTATTGAAGAGCCAGAGCTTGGATTGCATCCTGATATTTTACCGACCATCGCCGAGTTATTAAAAGAAGCATCACACGAAGTGCAAATCGTGGTGACCACGCATTCAGAAGTGATTATTGATGCGTTAACAGATAGTCCTGAAGATGTTATTGTATGCGAAAATGAGAATGGAGCTACACAGATGAATCGCTTATGCCAAGAAGATCTTGAAGAGTGGTTAGAGCGGTATACGCTAGGTCAGCTTTGGTCAAAGGGTGAAATTGGAGGTAACCGATTTTGAGAGTTAAAATATATGTTGAGGGCGGAGGTAATGACAATAGTAGGCTTTGTGCTGAATTAAGACAAGGTTTTCAATCACTTTTTATTAAGGCGGGTTTTGGAGGAAAACTTCCAAGTGTTATTGCTTCTGGAGGTAGAGCTGAAGCATTTCATGATTTTCAAATAGCAATTAGAAAATCAAAATTGGGTGAAGTTATTTTACTTCTTGTTGATAGTGAGGGGGGCATTGAAGATGGAGTCACCAAGTGGGATTATGTAAAAACAAGAGTTGGCGATAATTGGGAACAGCCAAAAAATGCTAATGAAAATAACTTATTTTTTATGATTGAATGTATGGAATCATGGTTTTTAGCTGATAAAGATGCGCTGAAGAATTTCTATGGGAAAGATTTTCATGAGAATAGCTTACTAAAAAATACCAATTTTGAATCCATAAGCAAACAGAATGTTTATAGTTCTTTAGAGAACGCAACAAAAGGCACAATTAAAGGTAGGTATGGAAAAGGTACTCATTCCTTTAAAATTCTTGGAATGTTAGATCCTCAAAAAATTAAAGATCATGGGACGTATGCGAGAGAGTTTTTTGAACGCATTGAAGAACTTTCTTAAGAGTTCAATGAAATTTTTAGCCCTTTTGGTAAAATAATATTCTTAAGCTGTTCTCTTGCTAAATAGAGATGTTTCCCCTCAATCACGATTACCCCATCCCTATCTTTAGAAAGCGTAAGAGTAGATGCGTTGACTCGTGAGGCTAAAAGAATATGAGAGAGGCGTAAAATAGCACTTAAGGCATCAAGTGTAGCATTGTCAGGCAGAAGTGAACCGTAGCTTCCTTTAGGGATAAGATCGGATGCGTTATTACCTTTTTTAAACAATAAAAGGTGGGAAATTAGAGCTATTTGAGGATGACTTAGAGCATAATCAAGGGCACTCATAGCCAAATAGTGGCTGTGACGTGAATGGGCATAATAGCGCACTCCTACACCAATAGAGAGAAGCTTTGCGGCAATAACCAGTTCAAACTTGTATTTAGAATCAATTTCAAGCGAAGTTTGTAAAAGTTCGAAAAGACGTTTGGATAGATGGGCGCATTGCTGTGCGTGATCGCTGTGGATGGAATAGGTGTCAAGTAAATAACGGACGCTTGGGTTGTAGTTTGAGGGAAACTTATCCCCTGCATTACGGAGAAGATCGCTTAAAAATACCCCTTCACGTACACCCACGCCACTGGAAATAAGTGTTTTGGCTTGGGTATGTTTAAGTATCCGTTCCAGAATCAAAGCTCCCGGTTTGATAGTATCAAAACGGTCAGGTTTGATGAAAAGAGAACGAAGTTTCTTGGGACTAGCATTGAGAATTTGATTGGTAAAGCGCAAAAAAGAACTCTCATCGGTAGTGAAGGCATGAAGCTTTTTGAGGGGATACTCTTCTTTCTTCATAAGTGAGCGAGACAGAGCACGAAAAGTGCCACCAATCCCAATAAGCGTATTTACCTCAAAATTTGGAAGTTGTTTGAGCATTTCGTCAATATAGTTAATCGCTCCAGCACTATCATCACGATCAAAAAAAAGTTCTTTAATCCGAACTGTACCGATGTTAAGAGAAAAGAGTTGTTCAACTTTTCCGTTTTGCAATACCGTAAATTCAGTTGAACCACCTCCGACATCGACGGTAATTGCTTTCGAAATTGCGGGAAGGAGATTGGCACACGCCATTCCTCCGAAATAGGCCTCTTTTTCTCCTGAGATAACTTTGATGGAGAGATTATGTTTAGCTCTTATTTGAGACAAAAAAGTACTAGCATTGGGAGCGTCTCGCAACGCAGAAGTTGCAACACACAAAATTTTGCGCGCATCAAAGGAGTGCGCAATGGACAAGAACTCCCCAATTGCTTGAGCAGTACGTTCCATTGCCTCATTTTGAAGATGCCCTTTATTTTTATAAGCATTTTCACTTATACGGACAGAACTTTTAACCTCATGAAGAATATGAAAAGCAAAACGGCTGGTTTTTTGAAATACCGCCATTCGCATGGAATTACTTCCTATGTCGATAACGGCGGTACACTGCGCCATCTATAGTTCTTCTTCGCTTAACTGTTTATGTTTATAAAGAAGCTCTTGCATCGTTTCGACATTATCTTTGTCAGGAACGATACAATCAACGGGACACACAGCGATACAAGCGGGCTCATCGTATGTTCCCACACACTCTGTACAACGATCTGGATCAATGATATAAATCGGATCACCCTCTTCAATCGCATCCATAGGACACTCTTCGCGACACGCGTCGCACGCTATACATTCATCGAGTATTATTAACGGCATTTGGCAACCTTGATTCAGTAAAGAGATAATGGGCGATTTATAGCAAAAGGTAGCTTAAGGGGAGGTTGTATTATCGCTGTGGTAACAAACAATAGAGTTTAGAGGGGAGAATGAGACGTGCAATTGTCCCATCTACTCCATCCGTACGATTTGTGATACTGATGTGGGCTCCAATGGCTTCTGCTGCACTTTTGGCGAGGAATAAACCTAATCCAACCCCTGATTTATTCCCTTGCCGTTTAAAAGGGGCAAAGAGATCAATGGTATCATCAATTCCACATCCCTCATCGATTACTTCGATGACAATATCTGTATTATCAAGATGACTTTGAAAATGGATTGTTCGACCATCTGGGGTAAATTTCATTGCATTTTGAAGAAAATTTTGAATAATTTGGTTGAGCAGCGTAATTTGAAGCACTGCCTGAAAGCTCTCTGGCTCAAAATGTGTTACGAGTGTTTTGTTTTCACTGTGTGCTAAAAGGGCAAAATCCCCTTCCCACTTTTTGAGAATTTGGATAATATCAGCTTCGACAGGCATTTCCAACTGAGCCCCCTCTTGACGACCGATATTGAGAATATTAGCGACGATTTTGTTCATTTCATCAACACTTTGGTTGGTAATACGCAAAGCCTCTATATACTCTTCTGGAGAGCGTTTTTTGATAAGCGTTACTTGATTCTTGAGTTTGATAACGGCAAGGGGTGTTTTGAGCTCATGGGCGGCACCGATAAAGAGCTCTTTTTGATATTTGACGAAATTTTGGATACGTGCCATAAGACGGTTGAGGGTTTCACCAAGAGGTTCAAACTCTTCAGGGAGATTCTCAACTTGAATGGGGCGTAAAAGATGCTCATTCATATTGGCAAGGCGACGAGTAAGCGCGCTAACTGGGGAAATAAGCATTTTAGAAAAGGCAATGGCATAGAGGATAATAACGATAAATCCAAAGGCGTTAATGAGAAAGATGGAGCGGAGAATTTTTTGGAGTAAATGTTTGGTTGGCGTGATATCACGGCTTACTTTGAGATACGTAGAGTGCTCGAAATCAAAGGGATAGATCAATATTAATGAGGTTGTTTTATCGGGGTGTGAAACTTCATAAAATTCCAGAAGATTTTCATCTTTATGCAGCGTAACAAGTTCAATATTGAGACCACTTAAGAGGTCGGAAGCATTTTGCCGTGCGGTTATGAGTGAATTTGAGGTATAAATATTTTGGGCAGTGCTAATAAGCTCAGCTTGTTTTTCATCGTAAATAGATTGCTGTATAAAAAGATATAAAAATGAAGAGAATAGAAGAACGAGTGCCGCCGAAGCGACAATCAGTTGGAGTAGAAATCGACGTCTTATACTTCTTTTGGAAAACAAAAGCGGTATCCTCGACGGCGCACGGTTTCGATCGTAGTGATCCCGAGCGGTTTGTCCATTTTTTGGCGAATTTGGTTAATTGCAACTTCGATAACATTTGGGGTAACAAGCTCAGGCTCTTCCCAGATGGCATCCAATAGTTGCTCTTTTGAAACGATTTGGTCACGGTGACGTGCAAGGTGAGTCAAGACTTCAAATGGTTTCCCTTTGAGTTCGATCTCTTTGCCTTTGTAGATGATTTTTTCCTCTTCAGGATTAATAATCAAATCATCAATTTCGATGATATTACTACCACCAAAACGTAAACGTGCTTCAATACGTGCGATAAGTACGTCAAAATCGAATGGTTTACGGATATAGTCATCAGCACCAGCACGAAGTGCTTCGATTTCACTCTCATTATCATCACGAGCAGAGAGAACGACTATCATTGTTTTAGGAGTATTGCGTTTAATATCAGGGATAATATCAATACTGTTTCCATCTGGAAGCATCCAATCCATTAGGATTAGGTCATAGTTACGGATATCGAGATAATACTCACCGTCTTTTAATGTCTCAACGACATCACTTTGGTAACCAAACTCTTTTAGACCTTCTGCAAGGGTTTTGTTAAGGGTTACTTCATCTTCAATGATCAGAATACGCATTCACATTCCTCGGGGCGAAATTTTCCTGAAATTATATCATACTTTTAGAAAATTTTAAACTCTTTTTAAACTCTTTTTAAAAAATGAAATTATTCTGAACGCCAACCGTGCAATTTGAGAGTATATTTGGCTTTCGGATTGTGAGAGAAAGTTCGGCTATCAAGGGGAAAAGAGTTTTTAAGGAATCACTCAATATTTCTAATGCCGTTTCGATCAACTCAAATTTTTTATCTTGCATTGTTCTTTCGATGTGAGTAGCAACGTCAGCATAATTAATAAAATTTCCCTCAGAATAAGGATAATCAATACTACAGTCGATTTGAACTTTTTGGGGAGTAGTCCGTTCAAAATCGAGAATGCCAATGACGGTTTCAAACGTCAAGTTCTCGATTAGAATTTTCATGCGACTTGCTTCTCTTCCCCTTGAAATAATCGGACAAAGTTGGGGATGTGTTTGTAGAAAAGGATAAAGGCGATGAAAACAACTGGGGCATGAAATAAGTCAGGTTTCAATATAAAGGATGCAATCACTAAGGCTGCAAGTCCAAGCATTGAGGAGAGTGATGAGATACGGATAGTTTTTGCCGCAACTCCCCACACAACAAGAGCAATAGCCGTAGGAATAGGAAGCATAACCGCCATAACACCCATTCCTGTAGCGACTCCTTTGCCCCCCTCGAACCATAAATAAGGGCTAAAACAGTGTCCCATAACAGCAAGTACGGCAACCATCCATTGCACCGATTCGCTCATTTCGAAGTATTTAGCCGCAAGGACAACGAGTATCCCTTTCAAAGCATCAAGAGCTAGCGTTGCTATACCTAGTTTTTTAGCAAGAGAAGGATTGGTTTCTTTGACGACGCGCAACACATTGGTCGCACCGATACTTCCTGAGCCTGAAGCGGTTATATTGACCCCTGCAAATACTTTTGCGAGGATAAGCCCGAAGGGGATACCGCCAAGCAAATAGGCTAAGAGATAAAACTGTACGTTGTGGTTGAATAAAAATTCCATGTTGGTAACTTCCATATTTTGATTTTGGTGCGGTATTATAGTTGAACTATCGTAACAGAAAAATAAATAGCTCTTTTCAAGAGAGTAAAAAGTCAACTTCGCTATCATAACGATCTAATGAATAACTAAGGAAAATGACAATTATGACCACTGAAGAGTACAAACAAAAAATTATTGAATTAAAAAGCCGTTTGAGTGTGACGGTTGTAGCGCATTTTTATCAGCGCGATGAAGTGTTCGAGATGGGGGACATTACGGGAGATTCTCTTGAACTGGCGAAGCGAGCCATGGCAGATGACAAAGAGTTTGTGGTCTTTTGCGGTGTTGGATTTATGGGGCAAAGTCTTAAAATCCTTAGTCCTCACAAGCGGGTTGTGATGCCAAAAGTTGCGTGCTGTGCGATGGCACGGATGATTGATGGACTTTATTTTGATCAGTCAATCGAAAAATTGGAACAAAGCGGAATTCGTGTGGAAGATATTTTGCCGATTACTTATATCAATTCCAATGCAGATGTCAAAGCACGTGTGGGGAAAATGGGCGGTATGGTCTGCACCAGTTCAAACGCTAAAATGATTATCGAAAAAGCACTTGCCGAGGGGAAAAAGATAGTCTTCGTTCCTGATCGTTGTTTGGGGCAAAATATCGCCAATATGATGGGATTAAAATCGTGTGTTATCGGGGATGGAAAAGATCCAAAAGAAGCCGATATTATTTGTTATGATGGTTTTTGCTCCGTTCATCAGCTCTTTAGCGTCGATGACATCGAGTTCTACCGCAACAAATATCCCGGAATTCTCATTGCGGTTCACCCTGAATGTGACCCCGCTATCTGTGACCGTGCCGATTTTGTCGGTTCAACGTCTCAGCTTATCAAGTACATCAAGGAACTCCCGAGTGAGCAAAAAGTAGCGGTAGGGACAGAGTTTAACATGGTAAACCGTTTACGAGAGAAAAATACCTATATTCTTTCAAGTACGAAACCCGAATGTCCGACGATGAATGAAACGACGTTGGAAGATTTGTATTTGACGCTCAAAGCAATTGAGGACGGTGCGCCGATCAATGAGATCGAGGTGGATGAGGATACGGCGTATTGGGCGAGAATTGCGTTGGAGAGGATGATGGCACTATGATCGAAAAATTTATCCATGAAGTATTAGCTGAGGATGTAGGGCGTGGGGATTTGTATGCTCGGGTTTCACCTGCGGTGGATGCGAGTGCCAAAATTATTGCCAAAAGTGATGGAGTTTTAGCGGGGGAAGAGTATCTTCGTGTTTTGGCTCAAATTGAAAAGTTTGAAATTATATGGCATAAATATGACGGTGAGCGATTCCTCAAAGGGGATATTCTAATGGAGATTAACGGTGACTCGCATACGCTGTTGCGGATCGAGCGGACGTTACTCAATATGCTCCTGCACGCCAGTTCGATTGCTACTTTGACTCGTCAATATGTTGATCTCGTGGCTCCCTATGGGACGAAACTTCTTGATACGCGAAAGACGCGTCCGATGTTACGTAATTTCGAGAAATATGCGACCCGTATCGGTGGGGCGACGAATCATCGTATGGGGTTGGATGATGCGCTAATGCTCAAGGATACTCATCTCAAAACGATTGATAATTTAGATGAATTTATGGCAAAAGCACGCGAGAAAATCCCTTTTACCGCCAAAATAGAGATTGAAGCGGAAGATTTTGAGATGGTCAAAAAAGCGATGAAAGCAGGGGCGGATATTGTGATGTGTGATAATATGAGTCCTGAAAAACTTAATGAAATTGTGGCGTATAAGTGGGAACATTATCCCAGTGTTTTACTTGAGGCTAGTGGCAATATATCCCTTGAAACGATTGAGAGTTACGCACGTACAGGGGTTGACGCTATTAGCACGGGTTCACTTATTCATCAAGCCAATTGGATTGATCTTTCGATGAAGATGGATTAAGAATAAATGGCAGACGATCAGGAAAAGACAGAGGAACCCACCGCCAAGAAGATTGAAGATGCCAGAGCTGAGGGGAATGTTCCAAAAAGTCAGGATACGGCAGGGATTATTATCTTATTTGTCGCGATTATGGCATTGCTTATGCTGTTACCTTTTATCAGTGAACATCTTTTGTCCTTGGTTCGGTATTATTTCTCATTGATGAATCATCCGTTGGAAGAGGTTAATCTCGTTGATATTGCTTTTATAACATTTAGAGAATTTATTCTGATGGTACTGCCATTTACTGCGATTGTTGCCCTTGCTGGGGTGGCTGGGACGGTTGCTCAGATTGGATTTAATTTTACGACCAAGCCGCTTTCCCCTAATTTTTCGAAGCTTGATCCAATAGCAGGGCTCAAAAATATGTTGAGTATGGAAAAGCTGATCGAATCTCTCAAAATTACCTTTAAAGCGTTCGCTACGATGGGGGTTGGGTTCCTCTTCTTTTGGTCCTATATCAAAGAGCTCCCGACGGTTGCCCTATTTGGAATTTGGGATCAGATGGCTTGGTTCAAAGAAAAAGCGATTATTCTAGCGGCAGTTATGCTCGTTATCTTGTTTCTTTTTGCAATGATTGATCTTTTTCTGACCCGCAAGCATTATTTTGATAAACTTAAAATGTCTCTTCAAGAGATCAAAGATGAGATGAAAAATATGGAGGGAGATCCTCATATCAAGGCGAAAATTCGTCAAATTCAGATGCAAGCGGCACGAAAAAGGATGATGTCCGCTGTCCCCACCGCCGATGTCGTCGTCACCAATCCAACCCACTACGCTGTGGCAATTAAATACGATGAGACGAAACATTTTGCCCCAGTCGTTGTCGCCAAAGGAGTGGATAATATTGCGATTCAAATCAAAAAAGTTGCGCGTGAAAATGGGGTACACGTGATGGAAAGTCCACCGTTGGCTCGTGCCCTTTATAAAGATGTTGAAATCGATCATCCTGTTCCAGAAGCACTTTTTGCCGCCGTTGCGGAAGTATTGGCGTATGTGTATAAGATGGGGAAAAGGAAAAAGTAAGTGAGGTATAATGAGAATGTGAAAATCGAAAGATGAGTAGCAAAAAAACAAAGGGAGATCAGATGAAAAAAGACTTCATCGAAAAGCTCTTAATAGTCCTTCAAATTGCATTTTATGCGATCAAGATTATTAAAGAGCTAGCGTGAGGGGTGACCGCCCCTTACACATCCTTTTGTTACGAAAATTATAGCACAAAAAGGAAACACAATGATAGACTTACTAAAATCAATAGATACCGAATTAATCTTGGCAGTTATTATCACGATCCAAACGTATTACCTATCACAACTCAACAAACGCCTTAAAAAACTTGAAAATAAGCAAGAAGAATTATGAACCTTTATGAAACGCTCAAGAATGCCCGAAGTGAAGAAGATGTAAAAGATGCCTATATCAAAGCCTTGGGGCTAAAAAGTTTTACCAAAGGGCTGATTGATATTCAAACCGATGTTATTTGGTTTGAGGCGAAGGATAAAGGGACGACTTCTAGCTACGCTATGTTTACCCAATTGCTCCATTACGTTCAAGTCGCTATGAACAAAGGGGAATCGGTTCCTCCGTTTTTGTGCGTTATTGATACCGAAAAAGCAGCTATTATGAAATCGGCGGATGTTTTGCCGTTTTTGGAGAAAAAAACGATCAAATGGGGACAATCCGCCAGTAAATTCACTCCCGAAGCCCTTGCCGAAGTCTCCACTCATATCGGAACCCATTTCGTCTCATTCAAAATCTCGACGCACGAAGAAGAGTTTATCAGCACCGTCAAAATGGCGATCAAATCGGGTGACATTATCCGCACCCCCATCACCCCTGACAACCTCAAACAAGTGTTTGACAAATGGGTCGATATGATCGGTCGTGAAATCAACGGTGTGAACGCTGAAGATTATGCCCTCCTCTTTTTCGCCGACATCATGCACGATGGGACGGTCTCGACCCATGCCAACCTCCCTGCTGAATTGCTCCATAAAAATGGCGCGCCCGTATTTAGTTTGGGTGGTAAAAATTATGAACTGGGGAACAAAGAGGGGTATCGTCAGTTTTGGGCAATCTATCACAAACCGCCCAAAGCCGAATATCGCGATTATCTCCTAGAACGTCGTGATAGTCTTATCCCTATTGACGAGCGTAGTTTTAAGGGGGCATATTACACACCGTTAGCCGTTGTGGACAAAGCGTATGACAAACTTACCGAAACATTGGGTAAAAACTGGCAAAAAGAGTACATCGTGTGGGATATGTGTTGCGGTGTCGGTAATTTGGAGGTCAAACACTCCAACCCGCGCAATATCTATATGTCTACGCTAGACCAAGCCGATGTGGACGTGATGAAAGCGACGAAAACGTGCGTTGCAGCGATGCGCTTTCAGTACGATTATTTGAACGACGACATTACGGATGAGGGTGAAATTGATTATAGCCTTACCAATAAAATCCCTGAAGGGTTACGTAAAGCGATAGCCGAGGGGAAGAAGATTTTGGTGTTGATTAATCCGCCGTACGGCGAAGCATCAAGTTCTAATAGTCTTGGGAATGGTGGAGGAAGTGGTAAAATTGGTATTGCTAAGACAAAATTTGCAGCTAAGGCAATGAATTTGTATGGTAAAGCGAGTAATGAATTATTTACCCAATTTGTTGCTCGTATAGCATTGGAAATACCAACAGCTACTTTAGCGATGTTTAGTAAAATGAAATATGTGAATGCACCAACAATGGATGTTTTTCGTGATGCATGGAATGCTAAATATATGGATGGATTTGTTGTACACAGTAAAGCTTTTGATGGTTTAAAGGGGGAGTTTCCAATAGGTTTTTTGATATGGAAAACTAATCAGGAATCTAAAAAAAAGGAAGAAATTATAGAAATAACGACAGAAGTTTTAGATAAGAATGCTAATGCGACTGGTGCGAAGGTTTTTTATAATTTACCTTCTGTTATGTTACTAACTAACTGGATTGAGCGTCCTAAGAGTAATAAACAAGAGGTTATACCTTTAAAAAATACTATTACTCCAGCTACAGCTACAAAAGATTTACGTGGCACAAAATGGTCTAATAATGCGATTGCGTATATGTGGTGTAATAGTAACGATATACAACAGGCTAATTTAACTGCATTATTCTCATCTGGTTTTAATGGTGGACATGGAATTTTTATCAATCTTGAAAACCTTTGGCAAGCTACAATCGTTTTTTCTGTTCGTCGTCTTATAAAACCGACATGGCTCAACGACCGTGACCAGTTTCTACAACCGACAGGTGATCTAACTGACGAATTTAAAAATGATTGTTTGATATGGATGCTCTTTAACGGTAGTAACTTAACCGCAAGTGCCAATGATCTCGAATGGAACGACAAAAAATGGTCAATCGTCAACCATTTCATCCCCTTTACTGAAAGTGATGTCAATGCCCCTGAGCGTTTCGAGTCCGATTTTATGGTGGAGTATTTGAGCGATAAAAAACTAAGCCGAGAAGCCAAAGCCGTGATGGAAGAGGGAAAAAAACTGTGGCAAGCATATTTCGCCGATACAGACGTGCGAACGGTACGCGATGAACTCAAACTTAACCGCAGTGATGTAGGCTGGTATCAGGTTCGTAAAGCTTTAGAAGCTCGTAATAAAGACGGAGCAAGCATGCCGATAGATTTTAGCGTTTTCAAGTTGGCTTATGACGGGTTGGGGGACAAATTGCGTCCGATGGTGTTTGAACTTGGGTTTTTGAAATAAAGATGAAGTTAAATATTATGAAAAAATGGCAGCAATTATTGGGGAATAAAAAAATAATTGCGGCTATTTTTTTAATTATTATGCTGATTCTCGGGGTTATTTTTATCCGTTTGGAAGATAAAGTAACCTCTGAGACGTTACGAAAACTGAGCGACCAACTCTCGATGGCGTTGAATAATCAGCTAGACAAGGAGCGTTCCACTGATTTACGCTATGCGTTAATATTGAGTCAAAATGTGGCTTTGAGTGATGCGCTGGAGCAAGAGGATGAAGATAAAGGGTTTGAAATTCTATCCGAAGTGATGGAGTCGCTCAAAATGTATACGAACACGTTAATTCGTTCTCAAATCATTACGGCGGATTATTTTATTTTTGCGCGGAGTTGGGACAATTCGTATGCGGGGATGCCG
>CANMHZ010000011.1 GCA_947497635.1 Helicobacteraceae bacterium
ACTTTTTCACTGAATGTGACTGTCACATTTGCCGTTTCACCGTATCCAACAGAGGTGATTGCAGTACCGCTTGCGTTAGTAAATGCTATACCGCTTGCAATAACATTCGGTGCAAGCATATCCACTGGTTGATAAGAAATCAACGATGCCGTATTATTATTACCCGCGATATCAGTTGCCATACTTGCGGCAACGTTTACGGTCATGTTTCCAGTATCGCCAGCTAGTGGTGTCACACTCAAGGTGTACACCGTATCGGATACTTGGATAAATGTTCCTGCCGCTGTTGCTGAAATATCCGCTCCACCTGCATCTTTGATGGTGATATTGGTTTTTGCAAACCCGCTTACTGGCTCATTGAACGTAAACGTATAAACGATTTCTCCCCCTCCAATATTTGCAGTTCCTACTTGATCGTTGGTGATGGTCACAACTGGAAGAGTCGTATCGAATAACATCGTTTGCGTATTTGTAGCTACTGTACTTACATTGCCATTAGTATCCGTTTGACGTACTTCGATTTGTCCTGCGGCGTACGAGGTATTGGCAACAAGGTTAAAAGTACTGCTTGTAATACCAACGATAGCAGGAGCAACAGGCGTAGCAACAGTAGGAATTGCTCCCGTTGTCCAAGATGTTCCACTATTAAGACTATATTCCCAGTTGGTAATTCCTGTTACTAGTGTCACGGTTATACCGTTAGTATCGGTAATTCCATCTGTTCCACTTAATCCATTATCTGTTGTAAGGGCAAAAGTTGGCGCTGAAGGGGCAAGAGTATCAATTGCGTAATTTGCACTGGCTACTGTTACTGTTGCAGAGTTCCCTGCCACATCGTTATAGGTCGCGGCTAAAGAGATGGTATTGGTTGTATCTTCAACATTTGCATTTGGGGTAAAGAGTGCCGTCCATGTTTTATTATCAGCAGTTGTGAGGGTCGTTAAGGTACCGTTTTGCGCAGTAAAGTCTGAAAGGGTTAGGTTCTGTACCGCCTCACTGAATTTAATCGTCACCAATGAAGTCTCTCCCGCTTTAAGAGCAGTGTCTTCCATGGTAATGGTTGCCGTTGGAGCTGTAGTGTCAACTACGAGGCTTTGAATCACTTGAGAACTGGTGATTCCCCCGATTGTCGAGGTAACGGATACTGAGTTGGCACCTTCGAGAAGAGCAACTGTTGGAGTAATGCTCCACACTCCTCCAGTGGCTGTAGCAGTGTGAGATACCCCTGCAATCACCGCCGTAATCGTTGCTCCATCTTGAGCTGTTCCGGTAACGGTTGGGGTTGTGTCATTCGTGAGGGCGCCAGAGGTGATTTGTATAGGACTTGCTACGGTATCGATTACAAAATTATCACTATCCTTTAATGTTCCCACATTCCCTGCTGCATCGGTATAGGTATTGAGCACTTGAATAATGTTGCTTGAGTCACCAGTATTAGCTGTCGGAGTAAAGATCCCTGTCCAGTGAATATTATCCGAACTAGTGAATTTCCCTAATGTCCCTTGTGCTCCCGCAAGCGAAACACTTGTGTTGTCAAAGTTGGCTACTGCTTCACTGAATGTGACTGTCACATTTTCAGTCTCGCCATAGCTTAGAGCACCATTAGAAAGAGGACTTGTAGGTGTAGTATCGGTTAATACAATACTTGTCACCGTTGGTGCTACCATATCCACTGCTTGATAAGAAGTATATGCCGCTTCATTAGCTGTCCCGATACTATTGGTAGCACTTCCTGCCTTCACGTTTACTACTACTTCACCACTATTAATTACATTAGGGACTACAGAGAGGGTATAAACCGATGAAGAGAGTTGTTTAAATACTCCAGCTGTTCCATTGGTAACGGTGATGCCATTTGAACTAAATCCATGAACTGCTTCACTGAAAGTAAAGGTATAAACAATTTCCCCTCCTGCAATATTCGCGGTAGTAGCTGGTTCATCATCTGTAATAGCCACCGTTACAGGCGCTGGTGGTGTGATTTTAGTATCTATCGTGTAATTTCCACTTATTGCGGATGTGCCTGCATTACCCGCAGCGTCTGTATAAGTATTGGCTATAGAGATAGCATTCGTAGCAGCTACAAAGCTTGCTGTAGGAGTTAAAGTTGCTGTCCATGTTATATTATCGGTTGTGGACAAGGTACTGAGTATTCCGTTCGCAACTGAAACATCAGAATTATTGAAATTTACACCTGGTTCAGAAAATTTAATTGTCACAATAGCTGTCTCACCACTATTGAGAACGGTATCAGAAAGGGTAATTGTTGCAGTAGGGGATGTTGCATCAGTAGATATACTATTAAGATGTAGTGTTGCATCCACTGCTGATACCAAAGTAGCACTACTCCCCATAGCTTCTTTGATCGCAGCAGTCAATGTTGTATCAATAGTATCACTCGCAACCGCTTGAATATCAATAGCAGTAGTGATTAATGCTGCTTTGGCTGAATCTATTGTAATTCCATCTGCTACTGTACCTATGCTGTCAAGAGATTGGAGAAATTGGGCAATATTAATAACTTTTGCATCGGTTGTATTGGTTCGTGCCACACCCACTATTTCTTGAATAGTGAGAATATTATCGGTCGTATTAATATTTACTGTATTGAACGTCCCTATCGTTGCATTACCCACTTTAAAGGTGACAATATCTCCAGCTTTATAGTTAAAAGAGCCAGCAACTCCATCAGAACCTGTCACCCCTCCCAATCCACTGGTAGTAGTATAGGTAACACCTGAAACAATACTATCAACCAATGTAGCAGTATGTGTTGTGGATGCAATGGGCGTTGGAGAAATTGTATTACTTCCGCTTGATGATCCGCCACCCCCACCACCTGCGGCAGCAGCTCCACCTGCAATCGCTAGAATTCCAACACCCCACCATGCACTACTGGACATAAAAGGAGTAGACGCGGTAGCAGGCATAGCACTAACGGCTCCCAATTCCATAGTATTCGTTGCAGTCAACCCGTAATTCACATATTCGCCGCTCGATCCAAGTCCTGAGATTTGAACCGTTTGATCGTACAGCACGTAATCGCTAACAATCACCGAAGGCTCTGTTGCTCCCTCTGCAAAAATATGGAGATCTTTATCCACTATTTTTGTTGACACTTTTTTCGGAGCTTGTCCTGTTGTTGCATCGACTAGAATGATTTTATCACCGCTAATCGCCATTACACGAGTAACTTGAGTTGCTCCATTGATTGTTTTTCCGATTACTGCTGTTTTTAACATTAAAATACCTTTAAAATTGACTGCAAATTCTTTAATGGCTGATTATCACCATTTTCCACTTAAGATTTAATTATTACACAAATAATTATGGTTAAAAGGCAAGTTTAATCCTATTACGTGTAGAGTTACCCCTCATAATTTATCCCCTGAAAGTTGACTATTTGAAACACTCTATTAGTATTATATTAATTCTCACCTCCACCCTCTGGTGCGCACCCAATGACGCCAACCTTTCAACGGTTGATACACTTGTTACCCGCGTCCTCGAAACCCATCCGAAACTGAGTGCATCACGTATGCAAATCAAAGCTTCCAAAAGTGGTGTCGATGCGGCTAAATGGGGCTATTATCCTACCCCCTCACTTGATTTGGGAGGTGGTAAAAACAGCAGTACTTTAGCTCGTCTTGAACAACCCTTATGGGCAGGGGGGCGTATTGATGCAACGTATAATATCAGCCTCTCCAAACAGCGTGAATCGGAAGTGGCGTTGGATGAAAACGCCTACACTCTCATCGATAGCCTCCTCCAAACACTTCAAAACCTCACCCAAGCACGAGGAAGGGTTCGTGCTATTACCGAGGGGCAAAAACAGCTGGATGATTTCAATGCTATGCTCAATCGCCGTATCGAAGCAGGGGTCTCCTCTCTTGCGGATGAAGAGCTCATCAAAGCGCGTCTTGCCCAGATCAATACGGATCTCACCATTGCTAAAATAGCAGAGAGAACTGCTTGCTCACAACTGCGCCTTATCACCTCACAAAGTGACCTATCGTGTACCCTTGATGCCGATCGCACTCCATCACCTGATACCCAACGCACGTCGGAGGAGATGATCGCGCAAATGCTTAAAACCCATCCGAGTATGTTGAAATCCACGATTCAAATTCAAACCGCTGAATATGAAAAGAACAAAGCAAAAGCAGTCTTGTGGCCAACCATTGCCCTAAGAGCGGAATACCAAAAAGGATCCGTTTATACCAGTTATGGGACGGAAAACTCCATTATCTATCTCTCAGCACAGATGACTCCCGGAGCAGGGTTATCCTCCCTTTCAGGAATCGAAGCCTCGGAAGCTACTATCCAACAGCTGAAATTCAACAAACTCACCCTAGAACAAGATCTGACGCAAAGTTTGTTACGAGACATCGACGATCATCGCTCCGCCCTTGATCGAGTACAAGGGACGACCCTCTCCATTGACGCATCTCAAAAAGTATTGGAATCGTATGCACGCCTTTTCTTAGCAGGTAAACGACAATGGCTTGATCTGGTTAACTCCTCTCGAGAAGTCACCCAAAACAGAATCTCCTTAGAAGATCTCCTAGCTACCGCGACCATCTCAACCTACCGTCTTAAACTCAAAACAGGTGAACTCATCGCACCGATAGGAAAACCCCAATGAGTAAAATCAAATGGCTCTTAGAAGAGAGTCTTCTTCTGAAAATATCCGGTCGTCATATTCCGCCCCATACAAAAGCGGCACTGGAAGAGAAAACACCCAATAAAGCTTTTTATAATGATGTCCTTCACGCCTTTGGACTTGAACGCACCCCATGGCAAAAAGCCCCTTCTGCCGTTATGCTTCCAATGCTTTGCCTCGCTCCTGATGCAGAAGTAGGGATAATCTTCGCCCAAGAATCCGATGGGAAATGGACAACAGAAAGTGCCAATATCGTAGAGGGACGTGAAAAGTTTCCCGATGGAACTCTCTTTCGCCCCTTGCGTCCAGGTAAACATGCAGGGAAGTTTTCTACCGCCAAAGAGATGTTCAAGAAAGTCGCATTGGAGCAAAAAAGCTCTCTCATCTATGCAGCCATTGCCTCCTTTACGATCAATCTCCTTGCACTGGGAACCTCTTTTTACAGTATGCAAGTCTATGACCGCGTTATCCCCACACAAGGGACATCCACCCTCGTTGCTTTGAGCGTCGGGGTGTTTATTGCCATCTTCTTGGAGATGCTTGTAAAAGTGTCTCGCTCCTCCATCTTGGATCATGCCAGTAGAAATATGGATATGGCGTATTCCCACACGATATTCCAACGTCTTCTGAAAATACGTCTTGACAGTATGCCCCGCAGTGTTGGAACGCTATCGGGACAGCTTCAAAGCTACAACTCCGTACGCACCTTTATCTCTTCGGCTGCAATGTATCTCCTTATCGACTTCCCTTTTTCCCTTCTCTTTTTAGCGGTTATCCTCTTGGTAGGGGGGACAAATATGGGGATGATTGTTGTTGGGTTTTTGGTAGTCTCCGTACTCGTTGGAAGTATGTTCCGTCATAAGATCGATGCCCTATCCGCATCGTCGTCTATGGCATCGCACAAAAAGTTAGGACTTCTGGTCGAAACCGTCAATGGGGCAGAGAGCATCAAAGCTTCAGGCTCAGGCTGGAACTCCCTCAACCGATGGAATGCCCTTACCAAAGACTCCATTGATGATGATATTGCGATTCGTCACTACAGTGAACTCTCCAGCTACCTCTCCGCCTTTTTTCAGCAACTAAGCTACATTGCCCTTGTTGCTATGGGGGCATATATTGTAAGTACCAGTACAGAGCTTACCATGGGGGGATTGATCGCTATTACCATCCTCTCAGGACGCGTTCTTTCTCCTATTGCTATGATTCCCAATCTCTTCGTTCAATGGGGACGTGCTAAAATCTCCATCAAAGATTTGGAGAATGTCTTTGCTCTTCGCAGTGACAACCATGCCATTGAGCGACCACTTTCTCCAAGTAGTGTAAGTCCTGCCTATGCTCTTCAAAACCTTGTGTTTGAATATCAAGAGAATACGCCTACCGTAACACTTGCAAGCCTTCAGATTCCTGCTGGGAATAAAGTAGGGATTTTAGGGGTGATCGGTTCGGGTAAATCAACACTGTTGAAACTTCTAGCGGGACTGTATGCCCCCAAAGAGGGTAAAATATTTCTCGATGGTTTAGATCTTCAACATCTCTCACGAGAATGGATTGCCAAGAGTATCGGGTATCTCCCCCAATCGACCAAACTCTTCTCTGGAACCCTTCGTGATAATCTGACCTTAGGGATGGTAGGGATTAATGATGAGCAAATCACCGATGCGTGTAAAAAAACGGGGCTAATGCAATTGGTTAGCTCCTTGCCACACGGACTTGACAGTGCTGTTCCTGAGAGTGGTGAGAGTGTTTCAGGGGGGCAAAAACAGCTTATAGCCATCACCCGTCTCGTTCTTGCTCAACCTGCTGTTTGGTTATTGGATGAACCCACGGCAAGTATGGATGAGGGGAGTGAAAAACGGCTTATTGAACTGTTGGCAACCTTGATTCGTCCTACGGATACCCTTATCCTCGTCACCCATAAACCCTCACTTTTACGGCTGGTAAGTCGGCTTATTGTTATGACGCCGCAAGGGATAGCCATGGATGGACCACGTGATGCGGTTCTTCAAAAACTCTCAACCCCCCAACAACCCGTACAACAAGGAACCCCATCGTGACCTCTAACAATCTTCCTTACCTCTCACGGCTTCATCCGCTTACAATTATCTTCGGAACCTTATTTTTAGTTCTCGTCCCTTTTTTACTGTGGGCTTCTTTTACGTCTCTTAATCAAATTTCCCATGCGACGGGACAAGTCATTGCTGCGGCTAAAACCCAGCAGATTCAAGCCGCGAATGATGGTGTTATCCAAGAGGTGTACGTCAAAGAGGGGCAAAGTGTCAAAAAAGGGGAGATCCTAGCCATGCTGGAGAAATCCCAAGCGCAAGCCGCCCATGATGACAGTATTGCCAAAGTAGCAGCACTGCAAGCAACCTTGGTACGTCTCAAAGCCGAAGTGTTCGGACGCCCTCTTGTATTTCCCCCATTAGTACATCAGTATCCTGATTTTATGGCGAATCAAACGGAATTGTTTCATCGACGACAACAAGCCCTTAACGATGAAGTTTCAGCGCTTAATGATTCGCTTAAACTCGCTCAAGACGAACTGGATCTCAATCTCCCACTTCTCAAAACAGGGGATATTGGAGCAACAGAGATTATCCGTCTCAAACGACAAATCGCTGATCTCAATGGGCAGATTTCTAATAAAAAGAATAAATATTTCCAAGATTCCCAAGCCGACATGACCAAAGCAGAAGAGGATCTCTCTACGAAAGAACAAGAGTTAGCCGATCGTGATGTAACGCTCGAACGTACGAGTATCACGTCTCCTATGAATGCTGTCGTCAAAAACATCCTCCTTACAACCCAAGGGGCACGTGTTCGTCCTGGAGATGTGATTATGGAGCTAGTACCTGCTAATGACACCCTTATCGTTGAAGCCAAACTTGCCCCTTCTGATCTCTCATTTGTGAAAATAGGGCAATTAGCCGCGGTTAAACTCGATGCGTATGATTATTCAATTTATGGAATTTTTCATGGGAAAGTGGCGTATATCAGTCCTGATACCTTGAGTGAAAAAACACAACAGGGGGATAAGTTTTATTTCAGAGTATTGATCGCCCTTAAACCCGATGAGATGATTACCAAATCAGGCAAAAAGATTGTAATGACTCCAGGGATGACAACACAAGTGGATATTACCACAGGGGAGAGAAGTGTCCTTACGTATTTGATCAAACCGATTGCGAAGACGTTTTCGGAATCGTTGCATGAGAGGTAAGATTTAAACTTTAACATCCAGTAGATGAAGAGGCTTAGACACTTCTTCGCGGGAGAGTGACTCTTTATGCTTTCTCGGACGGCGCTCCTCTTGCTCTGATTGCTCTTTTGTATGTTCTCGATCACTGTCCACACTGTGATTCTCTTCCGCTGGACGAACCTCTTGGAGCTCATTATTTTTATTATTAGCAGCCGTTGCTGCGGCTAGGGATTGAAGGTCATAACGGTTTAGTTGTGCAGTTTTTTCACTTGCCACCCCTGCCATTTGTTGGTTGGAATAAATCACTCCACCGATGGGACCAATATCTGCCATTCGAAACCCCCTATTTTTTTTCCACGCTCACCGTCTTATAGTTGGTATAGAGGACATTCGCCCCCTCTTGCACTCTTACTTCTCGTCGTGGAGTATAATCGACCAAATACGTTCCTTTTTCAAATACCGAAAAATCGACACACAATTTAGCGGCTGCTTCGAGGATACTTTGGGGCAGTTGTTGCTTGTCGGTGGTGATGATGACGTGGGCTGAGGGGCGGTCTTTTAGGTGAAGCCAAATATCACGGGCACGGGACCGTTGTAGCAGTTCGATATTTCCCCGTTCACTTTTTCCCAAGGAGACTTTCACCCCCTCTATCCAAAACTCTTCGATACCATCTGAAACTTTTGTATGGGCTTTGGTTTTCGTCCCCGCAACTTTGGCGGGGAAGAGACGGGTGATCTCTTCAGGGGTTTGCGCTTCACGGATGGTATGGGCAAAGAGCTCAAAATGGTGGATTTTTTCGGTGAGGTTTTCTCTCTCTTGAAACAGCCCCAACGCTTTTTGCTTCCCTTTTTTAGAACGTTTGAAAAAGGTCTCTGCCATTCTCGCTCCATCATGACACTCTGGGGGAATCGTTATTTCAAGGGGGGTTCCATCAAAATCATTAAGTTTTAAAGTCGTTTCATACCCTTTGATCGTGTGCAGGTTTGCCAATATAAGATGCCCGAAGTGTTGCGCTGTACTCGATTCTTCCAACAACTTCTCTTCATCCGAGAGTGCCCATAAATGCTTTTGAAGCTGTTGTGTTCTCTTGGTGATTAACGACAATTTCTCTTTTTTGAGTCTCTCCAATCCCGAGGCAGCATACTCCTCGTAGGTGTGGCGCAAAAATGCCTCGACATCTTCAATGGGATAAAAAACGGGGGTAAATGTAGGAGGTGGAGGATTGGTCAATACCTCCCCCACGCGAACACTACGAACAAAAACCATCTCATCAATATGACGTAACGCTTCCAAAACAATTTCATCTTTATCAAGGAGTATCACATTCGTATACTTCCCTGTAAATTCAAACTGTAAAATCGTCGTTTCAGACTTATATGAACCGCTTGTTGTTGCAACGATACGGAGAATTTTATCGTTGTTATGCATCGTGACTGATTGGATTGAAGAGCGGTTAAGCCGTTTGGCGAGGAGAACATCAAAGGGCGCTTGATAAATTTTGGTACGCTTCGTATCGGGAGCACTAAAAATCATCGGATTATCACGTCGCATATCAAACGTCCAAGAAGTGTTTTTATCAAATTCAATAACGATTTGGGTATCACTTACACGGTAAACGCGTTCGATTTGTTGGAAGTGTTGCATAAACGCAATGATTTGGGAGAGGTGCGAGTGTTTCATAAAATGTTATTTCCTTATTTCAGAAGTACCTTATCAAAAAAACATTAGAATATCTAATAAGACTTTATAGGTAGGTGGTGCGTTATGAATATTTTTAGTACGATCAAGTCAAAGTTTATTTTTAATCTCATTGCTGCAGTTAGTGCAATCTTAGTGAGTGTGATTGTAGCATATTTCATTGCGACCTCATCGATCAAAACCATTATGATCAGTGATCTCAATACCGTTGCCGACGCATTAGAGAAAAATGTCAACTATATTGCCGCTATCAAACCCGATGCCTATAAAGATGATGTATTCAAAAACGATATTAAAAGTATCAAAATTGGTCAAAGTGGCTACGTTTATTTTATTGATGCCACGGGGACGATGACCATCCATCACAAAGATGAAGGGAAAAATAAAGCAGGACATGGATATATCGATCATATCCGTGCCGATAAAAATGGCGGAATCTATGAATACGTCTCAGCCACAACGGGACAAGATAAAATCGCCGCTTATCGTTATATTTCCAAATGGGATATGTGGGTTATTCCCGGAATCAACAAAGCTGATTATTTTGATGCTCTTCAATCCAGCTTCTTCAAATGGTTCGCATTTTTAGGAAGTTTTTTAGCCCTTATTTTGATTGCTATAAACTATTTTACGGGGACAAGCATTATCAATCAAATCGAAGAGCTTGATAAAGTTTCCTCTGATTTGGCGCATGGAAATGGGGATTTAACCAAACGACTTCCGATACTCAATAAAAACGATGAAATAGGAATCGCCAGTGCGTATCTCAATGCCTTTATTGATAAAATTCAAGCGACCATCAATGATACCAAACAAATCACAAATTCAGCAGTAGGTTCTACCGCTACACTAAACTCTGCAGCAAGTAATCTTTCAGCTCAATCGGAAAAAACAAATTTTATTGCTCAAAATACCAATGCTACCGCTACCGAAATAGGTACAACCCTCGAAGAGAGTGTTAGCATGGCGAAAGAATCTCTCGAGAATAGCCAATCAACGGAAAAAGAACTAGGAGAAGTACGGGAACTTGCGAATATTATTACGAATGAAGTGCATAATACCACGCAAATGTCCCATGATTTGACCGAACGATTTAATCAGCTTTCTCATGATGCGTCCAGTGTTAGCGGCGTACTAGAGATCATCTCTGATATTGCCGATCAAACCAACCTCCTTGCTCTAAATGCTGCCATAGAAGCAGCACGGGCAGGCGAACACGGTCGTGGCTTTGCAGTTGTTGCCGATGAAGTACGCAAACTTGCTGAACGAACACAAAAAAGTCTTACAGAGATTAACTCGACGATTTCCATTGTCATTCAGTCCATTTCTGACTCATCCGATATGATGAACGCTAACAGTAAAAATATTGAACGTCTCGCAGAACGAAGTACGCAAATTGATTCTAAAATTGATTCGGCATCAACTTCTCTACGTTCCAACGTTGATGCAAGTAAACAAAGTGTGAAAAGTTCTGAAGTGATGGCAAATAAAGTTCGTGCTATTATCAATCACGTTTCTCAAATGTCGAATCTCTCCCAAAGTAACCAAGATGAGATCAAGCAAATTTCAACTATTGCAAGTGAACTTTATACCGCAGCAACACAGCTTAACACCAAGCTGGGGCAGTTTAAAAGTTAACATAGTATAATCCGCCACATTTTTTAAAGGCAGATTGTTATGCACGCACCTCGTGGATTTGGTAGAAACTATTTTTCTCTTGCTGCCATTCAAGCGTATGCTTCCGAGGTTCGTCTTCTTCAAATCATTACTCAAATCGAGTGGATTTGTCCCATCTGTCCTGTGTATACCCTCTCCGCCCTCTCTCCTCCTGATAACGATTAATTTTTAATTTCACAACAACATCACTAAAAATTAATAGTTACGTTAAGGATATTTATGTTTAAATCAACCCTATCACTCGTCGCGTGTGCGACAATTGTTACCTCGTTGGGGGCAAAAGAATTAACCCTCGACCCCATCGTCGTCAGTGCCACTAAAACAGAACAGTCACTCAAAGAGACGACGGCGAATATCGATATTATTACCGCTGAAGAGTTGGAAGAAAAACACATTACTTCCGTAATCGATGCTCTCCGTACTCTGGGTAATCTTCCTATCGCACAAAGCGGTGGAGTGGGGCAACAAAGCTCCTTTTTTCAACGGGGATTTAGTTCTGAAAACACCGTTGTGATGATCGACGGAGTCCGCTATAATGATCCAACCACAACCAAAGGACAAGGACAGCTCGAACACTTGATGGTAAACGACATCGAACGAATCGAAATTATTAATGGCGCTCAAAGTGGTGTTTGGGGAGCTAATGCTGTAGCAGGAGTGATCAATATCATTACCAAAAAACCAACGGAAAAACTTCAAGCAAATACGACCATTGAATACGGAAGCTATGCCTCCACTAAAATCGGAGCCAATGTATCGCAAAAAGTGGGTGCCCTCTCCTATTACCTCGGAGCCAATCAATTCAAAACCAATGGGATTTCAGCACTAACACCTCGCGGTCAGAATCCTTCCAATTATGAGTCGGATGGCTATATCAACCAAACGCTCAACGCTAAAATAGGCTACGATGTTACTTCAGCCGATGCACTTCGGGCTCAAATGACATTTATCGATGCAAAAACACATTATGACGGTTACGATTCTATGACGTATGCACCATTACCCAATAGCACGGCAAATGAGATCCATCAGATTAATCGTCTCGGCAATATCGGCTATCGCCATACTTTCAATGCTACGGACTTCATTGATGCTACCTATGCTCTTACATCCTTCGACAAAAAAGATCCTCTTGGTTATACCAAAGCATTTGTAGGAAGCAACAAGGAACTAAATCTTCTGGGAACATTTCACTATACTCCTAATGCGTTTATTGTCGTAGGGGGAAATACCCTTGATTCTCAAGATACTATCGGAGCGCATAATCTTAATTCCAAAGGGATCTTTTTAACCAATACTAACCACGTAAATAATCTTATCCTAACCGAATCAATCCGTCATGATGCGTATGACACATTCAATGATAAAACCACTGGAAAAGTCGGTGCCAAATATCTTTTTACTGATGACATTACGGTAAGCAGTAACTACGGAACTGCTTATCGTACACCATCATTAGCTGAAATGTACGGCTATGGCGGAAATAGTAATTTACAGCCTGAAACGACCAAAAGTTTTGATACAACTGCCCAATACAAATATCTAAGCTTTACCTATTATAATAATTTAGTTGATAATCTTATTCAATATGTTTCTAATCCACTAACATGGTCTGGAAGCAATATGCAAGTTGAGGGAAAATCTCGTCTAAAAGGGTATGAACTCCGTTATAAACAAAATATCAGTGACACAATAACTTTGAATCTAGCCTATAACAAGCTTCTTGCAAAAGACAAAGATGGAAACGCTCTCGCCCGCCGAGCGCATGATACCGCTACAGCAACTCTTGGATACTACCCAACACCGAAACTTTCCCTCCTCACAACAGCCAACTATATCGGAACACGTTATGATACTACCCCAACAAACCAAACGGGACGCTATACTCTGCTTGCTGCAATCATCAACTACGATGCGACGGACAAACTCTCTTTGTATCTGAGAGGAGACAACTTAACGGATAAACTCTATCAAGAAGTTAACGGCTATGGAACGCTTGGACGAACGATTTATGTTGGTATAAATGCTAAATTCTAAAAATTTATGCCACAAAGTACTAAATTAATGAAACTCTATTTCCGCCCCTATCTCCGCTATAAATTTTTTAACGCCCTCTTTACTGGGATGGTGGGGGGATCGGTTTTTACCATCTACGCTTCACTCCCTCCCTCAACATTCTCAGTCGGGGGAATCGTTCTCGCACTGGGAATGATGGCTCTTGCGTATGTGTACCATCGACTAATGACCGTGGAATACTTTTTCCGATTTACCCTTGCCAGTGAGCTTATTATGCTCATTATGGTGGGCTACTTTCTCCTCTTCGCTTCCAATTTGACAACAGCACTAATCGTCTATGTCGCTTATCAATTTTCCTTTGTTTTCGGGGGATATTTGGTGCGTGCTGAAACCCATTTTGCCCGTCATTCACGTGTAATGGGGTGGATTGATATTGCCAAACAGCAAGGTTCTCTCACAGGACTCGCCCTCTCGTATGGATTTTACAAAATTCTTGAACATTTCGGGATAACCCAATCCTCCGTCCAAGTCTATGATTTACATTTTGGTTTGCTTGGGCTGGAAATTCTAATTATCATTTGCTTAATATACTCATTTAGGAAAAATAAATGAAATCCTTAAAGGAGTTTTTATGACCATTTGGCAACACGTCCCTTTTGAAAACGAAGCGGCTATAGGGGAATGGGCTC
>CANMHZ010000012.1 GCA_947497635.1 Helicobacteraceae bacterium
AAGAATATTCTTTTACTTAATGATAACTTAGACGCGCATCACTGCCTATCAACTGGCCAAATAAAGCATGCGCGCAGTGGCCAAGTGTTGATGCGTCAGTTGGCCAAATGCAAATGCGCGGGGTGGCCAAATTGGATGCGCGCGTACAACTCTTTCTCTTTTGGTTGAGCTTTCTTTATTTCGGTATCTGTAAGCGGTGATACTTTCTTGTTTGCCATAATATCCCCTTTGATTATGTACCTTTAAAAAGTACATTGTAGGGGCATTATCTCAAAAGTACATATAAAAGTACATTAAAAAGATAGATTGTATTAAATGGTATTAGACGCTATTAGAGGGTAAATAGTGGATGAAGTGCCTATTTTAGGGATGTTTGAGGGGTTAAATGGATGGTATTAGAGGGGATTAAATGTTACGGTGGCGGACAGTTAGGGGTTCGAACCCTAGATAGGTTGCCCTATACACGCGTTCCAGGCGTGCGCCTTCGACCACTCGGCCAACTGTCCATGATAATGAAGAATGTAATTGTATCTAATATATCTTAAAACGTATCAAAAATGGCTATGATATGTGTAAAACATATGGAATAAAGGTTTTTTATGCGCCCTGATCAACGATTTTTTACTGTTAGTGATGATTTTCGCTCTCCATACGCCCGTGACCGTGACCGAATTATCCATTCGGGAAGTTTTCGTCATCTTGAATACAAAACTCAGGTATTTCTAAACTCACAAGGAGACTTTTTTCGTACTCGTCTCACCCATAGCATTGAAGTGAGTCAGATTGCTCGCTCCATTTGTTCACACCTTGGACTGCAAGAGTCTCTTGCTGAGTCGATTGCCCTTGCTCATGATTTAGGGCATACCCCTTTTGGGCATATTGGGGGAGATACTCTTGATGAGTGTTTGAAAAAAAAGGGCTTTGAACATGGTTTTGAACATAATTTTCAAAGCTTTCGTGTCGTGACGCTATTGGAACAGCGTTATAAAGCATTCTTGGGGTTAAACCTCACCTACGCAACGATTGAAGGGATTTTAAAACACTCCTATCCGTATAACAAGCCTTTTTTACCTCTGAGCGTTCGCAATTCGTTTGATCTCGATACCCATCCCAGCATTGAGGCGATGATCGTTGATCGTGCGGATGAAATTGCTTACATCACACATGACATTGACGATGGTGTTGCGTCGGGGCTGATTACGTTTGATTCTCTCAAATCAAGCGAACTTATCCAAACGATTTTACAAAAAGTAGTCGCGGAGGGGATACGGGAGGAGGAAGATGAGATGTTTCGCTACCGTTTTAGCTCCCATCTTATCAACCATTTGGTCTACTCTCTCCTCGAATATTCACGTGATAAAATTGATAACACACAGGTGTTAGCGTCTGTTATTGATTCCAAAGAAGCTATCCCTGTCGGATTTTCACCTGAACTGGAAACACAGATCAAAAAACTCAAAAAGATTCTCTTTCAAACCATGTATCAGCATAAAGATATTGTTCGTAAAATGTTTTCGGGAAAGCAAGCGATAATCGGATTGTTCAATGCCTTGATGGAAGAGCCAAAAATGTTGCCCCCCTATTTCTATAATCAATTAGAAGTCCGGAATCAGCATCGTATTGTGAGTGACTATATTGCGAGTTTGTCGGATCGATATGCGATGAAACTCTATAATGAACTGTATGGGAGAGAGGGATAGGTGCTATAATTTCACCATGAAAAAAATAGCAATTATCGGTGGTGGTGCAAGTGGGATGATGGCGGCAATTGTTGCGGCTAGAGAAGGTGCGGATGTTACGATTTATGAGCACAATAACAGCGTTGGGAAAAAGATTTTAGCCTCGGGCAATGGGCGATGTAATATTATCAATACAACTGCCTCTGTAACTGATTATGCAGGGAAGAGTCCAGACTTTGTAACTTACGCCCTTCAACAGCTCCCTTTTTCGGCGTTTGAGACCTTTTGTCACTCCATCGGATTGCTCCTCGATAGCAAAGACGATGGTCGGTGTTATCCCCTCTCCAATGAAGCAAAAGCGGTGTTGATTGCCTTTAAAAGTGCGGTTTCAGAAGTCGGGATAAAAATATTCACTGAAAAAAAAGTGACCTCAATCACGAAAGAGAAAGAGGCTTTTATCGTTGTCTGTGATGGAGAAAAGAAATCATACGATAAAGTGCTAATTGCCACAGGCTCCGAAGCGGCACCCCAACTAGGAGCAACAGGAGATGGGTATAGTTTTGCCAAAAGTTTCGGTCACACGATCATCCCTACCTATCCCTCACTCGTACAACTGCATCTCAATTCCAAACATCCTCCCAAAATGGCAGGAGTCAAAACATTTGCCGAAGTGACGCTAACCATTGATACCAAATCAGTAACAAAAGTGCAAGGGGATATTCTTTTTGCAAGCTATGGTATTTCGGGGTTGGCGATTTTGGATATTAGCCAAAGGGCTTCGTACGCATTGATGCAAAAACAACGGGTCACGATAGAGATTAATCTCCTTCCCCGTTTTGACTCCCAATCTCTAAGCGATACTCTCAAAAGACTTTTTACTTCCGTCCCCAATCACACACTTGAAGCTGTCTTATCGACCCTTTTACCGACGAAATCTCTCCCCTATCTTCTCGAAGAGGCTCGGATGGAACGCGACAAGGTCGTCTCAAAAATCAGTGTTCAAGAGATTCAAAAATTAGTTCGCCTCTTTCAAAGTTGGCAATTCGAGGTTACCGATACCCATGGATTTAAACATGCGGAAGTAAGTGGTGGAGGCGTAGCGACGGCGCAAATAAATAATAAGACAATGGAATCAAACCTGGTAAAAGGACTTTATTTTTCGGGTGAAGTTCTGGATATTGTGGGTCGACGTGGGGGTTATAATTTCAACTTCGCTTGGGCTAGTGGGATGATTGTGGGAAAAGAGATGGGAAGGTAAGCGCGAAAGCGCACTTACTTACTTTTTAGCGTAACGTTTACGATCCGCTGGATCCAACCATTTTTTACGGATACGGATAGTAAGAGGAGTTACTTCAAGAAGTTCATCATCTTCGATCCATTCAAGTGCACGCTCAAGATTCATATCACGTGGTGGTATGAGTTTGATCGCTTCGTCTGCTCCTGATGAACGAACGTTTGATTGCGCTTTTCCTTTGATCGGGTTAACATCAAGGTCATTGGTTCGGCTATGCTCACCAACGATCATCCCTTTGTATACTTTTGTTTGAGGATTAACAAACAATACTCCACGCTCTTGCAAGTTTGCAAGGGAGAATGCCAAGGTAACACCGTCTTCCATAGAAGTCAATGCTCCGTACTGACGGCTCTCAACGCCACTTGCTGTGTATGGGCGGAACTCCATAAAAGAGTGGTTCATAACACCCTCTCCTTTGGTTTCAGTCAAGAATTGTCCACGGAAACCAATAAGTCCACGCGCAGGGATAACGAACTCAACACGTGTAAAGCCCTCACCCATTGGAACCATCGCTGTCATTTCTGCTTTACGACGACCAAGACGCTCGATGATGCTTCCTGCAAACTCTTGAGGAAGGTCAACTACGAGGTGCTCGAATGGCTCACATTTGACCCCTTCGATCTCTTTAATGATAACTTCCGGACGTCCAATACCGAACTCGAAGCCCTCACGACGCATATTTTCTGCAAGAATAGTGATTTGAAGTTCTCCACGTCCTGAAACTTGGAATTTACCCTCACCGATTATTTCACAACGCATTGCAACGTTGGTGTTCATTTCTGATTCCAAACGCTCACGAATTTTGTTTGACGTGATATGTTTCCCTTCTTGACCCGCAAGTGGAGAATCATTAACCGAGAAGAATACATTCAATGTAGGCTCTTCAACGTGCATAGGATCCAAAGGCATAGGATTGTTAGGATCACAAATGGTGTCCCCAACGTCTACGGTTTCGATACCTGCAAGCGCAACGATGTCGCCCGCTTCTGCAGTTTGGATTTCTGTACGGTTAAGACCCATAAATCCGATAAGTTTAGAGATTTTACCCTTAACCATTTCGCCGTCTGCTTTTGCAAGGAGGATATTATCCCCTTTTGAAATGCGTCCGTTGAAGATACGAGCAATACCGATTTTACCAACATAATTATCGTAGTCCAATGTGAAAACTTGTAATTGTGTTGGGTTCTCAGCATCACCAGTAGGCTCAGGAATTTTTTCAAGAATGGTGTTAAACAAACATGTGAAATCGCCATCAGGGTCAGACATGTTTAGTTTTGCAATACCATCACGCGCTGCTGCATAGATGATTGGGAAATCAAGTTGATCTTCCGTTGCGTCCATTGCTACGAAAAGGTCAAATACTTCGTCAACTACGCGCTCAGGATCAGCGGAAGGTTTGTCAATTTTGTTAATAACAACGATTGGCTTGAGTCCAAGCGCTAACATTTTTTTAACAACAAATTTGGTTTGAGGCATAACACCTTCGTACGCATCGACAAGAATCAATGCACCATCAACCATTTTCAATACGCGCTCAACTTCTCCACCGAAATCGGCGTGACCCGGAGTATCGATAACGTTAATTTTATGATCACCGTAGCGAATTGCTGTATTTTTAGAAAGAATGGTAATTCCGCGTTCTTTCTCAAGGACGTTAGAGTCCATTGCTCTTTCGTTGACTTGCTCGTGGCTGCCATACGTTCCAGATTGCTTAAGCAATCCGTCAACTAAAGTGGTTTTACCGTGGTCAACGTGTGCGATGACGGCGATATTACGAATTTTTTGCATTGAATGTCCTTGTGGGAAGCATAATATTTTCGCGAATTCTACCCAAAATAAAGTTAAGGATGGTTTAAGTGATTATTCTAGCATTTGGAATGCTTTTTGCTTTATTACACTAAATTACTCTTTAAAAGGATCGATGATGGTTGTTAAAAGCACAGAGAAAAAAACTGCTACATCCCTTATTGATCTGCTTGGGGGAGGAAACAAAAGTAAAACGGGTAAAACAACCGATGCGTTTGCTCAATTATTGGCTTCTCTTAGCACGCCTCTCAAAGGAGAGAAAGCTTTTGGGGTGGTCGTTGATCCAAAAAGCCAGCCAAAAAATATTAAGATAAATGAAGCAGTTACATTAAATACCAAAATAATTGAAGACCCTCTAATCGCCGAAGAGACCAAAATGCTCCCCAAAGAAATGGTTAGCGTTTTGAGTAATGATCAAGTGCGAACCCTCATCCAAAAAGCCAAAGAGTTTCTAAAAAGCGAGATCACGGCGAAATCTCCAGAATACCAAATCGATGTAAAAGCACTCCCTAAAACCCTTATGGGACTTGTCGAAGTAGCAAATAAGATAGGGATAGACATGAGTAGTATCACCCTATCAACCATTGACGATTCTACCCAAACGCTTTCGAAAGATGTTCCTCCCTCATTACTCTCTAAAAATTTATTTGAATTAAAAGAGACTCCACAAGCGCAACCCTTAGCCGCCCCAAAAACAGTTGACGTGATGACACAGCTTTTAGCGCAAACTAAAGCAGTGAAAGTCGAGGATAAACCGATCAAAGAGAGTGAAAAGGCAGCTTCTCAACCGTTGCAATCATTGCTTAAAGGACTGGATAGAGCTGCTAATCCTGTTGTGTCAAAAGCACAACCTGTCTCTGTTCAAGCACAACCTGTCTCTGTTCAAGCACAACCTGTCTCTGTTGTTCAAGCACAACCTGTCTCTGTTGTTCAAGCACAACCTGTCTCTGTTGTTCAAGCACAACCTGTCTCTGTTCAAGCACAACCTGTTTCTCTGATGATAGGAGAAGAGGTCTTTAAAGAAATACCGAAAACAGCTACTGTTACTGCTACGAATGTTTTGGCAACAGTGCTTCGAAGCAATGATGACGTAGAAAAATCAGAGAAAAGCAAAGAGAAGAGCCCCTCCCTAGAAGAATCACCCAAATTTTTACAAGTACGTACGGAAGGCTCGATTGAAGTAAAATCCAAAGAAGCCGTACAAAGCTTAAGCCATTTTGCTACCAATCTCAAAGAGGCAGCAGAAAATTACAAACCTCCTTTTACTCGTATTACAATGAAGCTTAATCCTGAAAAGCTTGGAGAGGTGGAGGTCACACTTGTTCAAAGAGGTAATAATATTCATGTAAATATTCAATCCGCTAATGCGAGCAGTGTTACTTTTCTTGCTCAAAATGCTATGGAATTAAGAACTCAATTGGCACAGCAAGGCGTTAGTAATGCAACGATGAATTTTATGTCAGGTGGAGAAAATCAATCTCAAAATCCTAATCCACAGCAGCAACAGCAACAAAATCGTTTTCAAGCGTATAAATCACTTTCCGACTTGGAATCCAATGGTGAGCAATTAAGTGCTCTCGAAATCATCTTACCGCATTACGCGTAACTTAAGGAGTTTATTATGGCAATCGACGCATACGGAAATACATTATCATCCACAGCAGCTACCACGACCTCATCGTCAAACGTGACCAATCCTAATGGTGTCTTAGGAAAAGACGACTTTTTGAAACTTCTCATGGTAGAACTTCAAAACCAAGATCCTACGGCTCCAATGGATACCGACAAAATTCTCTCCCAAACCTCGCAACTCGCGACGTTAGAATCGTCTACGAACACTAACACATCTCTTACAACATTGGCTACAGCACTGACTGCGTCTTCTCAATATGCTGGTATCTCTGCCATTGGTAAAATTGCCGATACAGGAAGTAATGCAATCACCTTAACGGCAGGGAAAACGACTGATTTTGAAATGTACTTTCCAAGTGCTGCAACAACGGGTAACGTTAATATTATTGATGTCAATGGTAAAATTTTTAAGACACTGCCTATCGGGGCAACTGAGGTAGGTGTTGCCCAATACAGCTGGGATGGTACTGATAATACAGGGGCAAAACTGGATGCAGGAACCTATTACGCTGAATCAGCCTATACTAAAGTAGACGGTACAGCTGGTACAACACGTGTTGGGATTTATCCGATTCAATCCATCAAATTTGACAGTGGTATCACCTACGCAAAACTCGGTTCTGGGTATGTGGACTTTAGTACTATCAAAGAGGTAACAGGAGGGTGATCCTATGACACAAGGGTACTATGCGGGGATATCAGGATTAGTGAGTAATCAATATGCCTTGGATGTTATTTCAGATAACCTAGCCAACGTCTCAACCACAGGATTTAAAAGCTCTACTGCGGAGTTTGCTGATCTTTTTACCGAAGCAATCGCAAGTAGCAATGCTTCAAGCCCCACTTCAGACAATGTAGGAGTTGGGGTGAGGTTGCAAGCAACTAGCGCTCAAATGAGTCAAGGGTCATTAATGCCCACAGACCGTGTCACAGATCTAGCACTTCAAGGAAATGGGTGGTTTGGTGTTGCAGGTAACAATCAGGACTATTTTACCCGTAATGGAAGCTTCTCATTTGATGCAGCACAAAGCGTTAAAGGAGATATCAACTCATCCACTAGCCATTTGGTCAATGCGGATGGGATGTATGTCACAGGAACTATGCTTTCTAATTTTGCCTACAATGCAACACTTGATTATGGGGATAAAACTACAAATGGGGCAAGCGGTGCTTACGTCTTAACGAATCCAACCCTTGATGTACCATTGGGTGGGGTTGGTGCACAAGGACCGCTTGAATTTCCAACTCGGCTTACCTATCCTGTCACGCCTACTACTCAAGCTCAATTTTTTGGTAATTTGGGCATTGATCCTCAATCGCGCACTATCAGTAGTGATCTCATCAGCAGTACAAATGAAAAGAATAACTTAAAACTCACCTTTAGTCAAAGTGCCACACAACCAACAGAAGGGATAGCATGGGACGTAGTAGCAACCGTCACTTCGCATGATGGAACAACTCTTTATGATACTCAAAATGGTCAAGTAACCTTTGGAGTATCTGGAGAACTCAAAACCTCCAGTCTCCCCTTAGTCAATAATAATGGAAGTTCTGTGGCTATTAATTTAGGGAGTAATTTTAGTGGCTTGATCTCAACTGCGGGGATGGGGGTTAGTGGTTCATCTCAATCGGATGGTATGGCAGGAGGAACACTGACAAAATATGGTGTCAACTCTGATGGTACTATTATTGCTGATTTTTCCAACGGGAAGCAAAGTGCCATTGGTCGTGTTGCCGTTTATCATTTCCAAAATGACCAAGGGCTCAATCGCGAAGGAGGGACGTATTATCAGCAAAGTTCCAATAGTGGAAAGCCTGTGTTTTGGACAGATACCGCTGGGAATGCGATCACGGGAGCAACCATTCAAAGTGGGAATTTGGAATCTTCGAATGTAAAAATGGAAGTAGGATTAACCGATATGATTATCATGCAACGCGCCTATCAAGCTAACTCCAAAACAATTACTACCGTTGATGATATGATTCAAAAAGCATTACAAATGCATCGCTGATTTTTGGTACAGATTTTGCTTATAATATTGAATTGAATTAAACTTTTACCTCATCAGAGGCTGGCTTTAATGACCCAAGTGGTTATCGTAATTTGGGAGGATTATTTCTCCTGAAGTATGTTGAATTTAAAAGGATTATAGTATGTTAAAATCACTTTACTCAGGTATTAGCGGATTACAATCGCAACAAATTGCAATGGATATAGAGTCCAACAATATTGCCAACGTAAGTACAATTGGCTATAAGTATTCTCGCGCCAACTTTTCAGACTTATTAGCACAAACGAGCCAAATTGCGACAGCACCTCAAGGGGCACTTGGAGGGAAGAATGCTGTCCAAATTGGATTAGGGACAACGATCAACTCGGTTACTCGTATCCATTCGCAAGGTTCGATACAAAATACCGACAAAAATACTGACGTTGCAATCCAAGGAGATGGGTTCTTTGTTGTTTCAGCAGATGGAGGAAATACCTATAAATATTCTCGTTCGGGAGATTTTAAGTTTGATGCATCCGGTAATTTTGTCGATAATAATGGATTTATTGTCCAAGGGTGGCCTAGAGATACAAAAACAGGTATAGTGGATGCAACCGCACCGATCAGCAACATCAACATACCTCCCGGATTGACAACCCCAGCCAGCGCCAGTAGCAAGATTGCCATCAAAGCCAATCTTAGCTCTAGTGAATTGATCACTCAGTTTACCCCGACTAATACGCTTAATGATACTCAAGGGTTAAATACTGATGCCACAACAGGCATCACTGAAAAATCGGAAGATATGGGGGTTATGTTCAATGCCGCAGGGCAAGCAATGCAACTAACGGCAGCAGATGCTACTGATCCACTAGTACCTATAGGGGGGCAGGGGATCACCGTCTCCTTTGACGATGGGGGAACTACGCAAGAATTTCGCTATACCAACAATGCTGCACTTGCTGGAACTTCAGTAGGTGGTAGATATTTCTTCCAAACAACTGACCAACTTCGGGAGGGCTTACAGACTCAAGCTGACCTTGCCTCCACAGGAACGACGGTTACTATTAATTCTCAAGGTAAGTTTGAGATTAATAATCCATCGGCAGGAACAGCGCTAACCGTTACTGTGGCAGCGATTACAGATCTGGACACCGTAGCTAACACCCGATTTACCGATACTTTTAGTACATTAGGGGGTTCATTAGCTATTGGGGCGACCAAGCAAAGTCAATCTCTTAATGCAGCAATCCACTCTACGAGTATTGATGTTTTTGATTCTCTCGGATCTAAACACACCGTCAAAATTGATTTTCGTAAACAAAGTGTCGGAACGACGACTGATTGGAGCTACAGCATAAGCGTCCCCCTCCCAGGGTCAATCGGAGGAACAGCACCCAATCAAAATATTCTTGAGGGGGGAGTCATTTCCTTTAACAGCAGTGGGGCTATGCTAGGGGCTACAATTCCAGGTATCACTTTTTCACCCAATAATGGTGCTGCTGGAAATCAAACAATTGCCCTTGACTTCGGAGTAGCAGGAGCTTTTGGTGGTATCACGAGTTTTGACAACCCCTCTGCAACCAGCGGAATCAGTCAAGATGGTTTCCCTGGTGGTGATTTAACGGGTATTCGTATCGATCAAAGCGGTACGTTAATCGGAAGCTTCTCCAATGGTCGTTCATTTGGATTGGCTCAAATCGGAATGGCAAAATTTACTAACAATGAGGGACTCGTCAGTGATGGAGGAAATACCTATCTTCAATCAGCGAATTCAGGGGAACCAATCATCGGTACAGCTGCAACGGCAGGGCGAGGATTTATGCAAGCGTCATCCCTTGAAGCGTCGAATGTTGATTTATCCAAATCGTTGACCAATCTCATCATTATTCAACGTGGTTATCAAGCCAACGGTAAAACGATCACAACATCTGATACACTTTTGGAAACATTACTAGGAATTAAACGGTAGATTTTAAAGGAGAAGTTGCTCAGGGGGAGTAACCTGAGCGCTTTGATCTTAAGGAGTATCGAAAAAATGAAAACTCCCCGTTGGTTGCTGCGACCAATTGGGATTTAAGAATTATGCGATTATTTAGTAAATGAATGGTAATCCCGTTATAATTGCGCTATGCGACATAGAACCCTTAAAAAAAATAAAAAAATATCCCGATCAGTTCCTCAAAAAATTATTTACGCCTCTTTTTGGTCACGTGCATTGGGATTAGTTACCGATATTTTTATGATTGGCTTGCCTATCTCCCTCCTTATCATATTCCTCTTTGGCTACGATCAAACCCATACCGCAGGAGGGATAGATGTACTCTTACACAACAAAGAAGCACTCAAAAACCCTCCCAATCCCCTTGGCTCGCTGACACAACTTCTCTTATTTATGGGGGTCACGGTCATACTATGGCATAAAAGTGGACAAACCCCTGGAAAAAAGATGGCACATACCCGTGTTGTTGATGCCAGTACTTTGGGAAATGCCCCCTATTGGAAACTCATTCTCCGTTTTATCGGTTATTTTATCTCCCTTATTACCCTCGTTGGCTTTTTCATTGGGTTGTTGCGTCGTGATAAGCGAACCCTTCATGATCTTCTCAGCGGTACGACCGTGATTCGCGTCTCATAGCGTGATCGTCCTCGTCGCCCTCTTCTATTTTTTCTACTTTGCCCTTATTGGGGTTCATATTATTTTCGTCCCTAAAATTCTCTCTATGGGCGGAATGAGTTCGATGGAGATCGGCGTTATCCTTGCATGTGCCCCTTTGGTACGTTTTGCAATCCCTTTTTTATTTTTGCGTGGCTTCAAACTTGATTCAAGGACATTTTATACCTCACTCTCTTTGATGACTATAGGAGCTGCTGGATTTTACCCCTCACTGGAACATTTTTGGGCATTGTTAGGGGTCAATATCCTCTTTGGGATAGGAATTGCCCTCGTCCTACCTTACGTCGAAGTAATTGCACTCGAGAGGATAGGGGGCGAACGGTACGGAAAAATTCGACTTTTTGGTTCCCTCGGATTTATCGCTGTCGCACTGCTATTGGTACGTTGGCTCACCTCATCTCAAGTGGGAATCGGCTTCTTGATCGCAATGGCGGTGGGGACATTGATTTTTGGGGGTATAGTCGGATCGTTACACCGAAAGCACCCCTCGGCGCAAGAAGAAGATGCCACCTTTAATCCCCTGCCCCATCTTCCCCTATGGATTGGCTTTTTCTTAATGCAAGTGAGCTTCGGGCCGTTTTACAATTTCTTTACCATTTACGCAACCGATCATGGCATATCATTAGAATCAACCGTTTGGCTCTGGGGGTTTGGGGTAGCCGCTGAAATTTTGATGTTTTATTTCCAAGGGCCACTGTTGCGAAGAAATTTATGGCATATTCTTCAACTCACCGCATTTATAACCGCAGTACGCTGGCTAATGGTCGATTTGTTTCCCACCTCATTACCCCTATTATTCCTCTCCCAAACGTTCCATGCCTTTAGTTTTGCCCTTTTTCATACCGCTGCTATTAGCGTACTTTTTTCTCTTTATAGCGCACGTCGCCTCTCTCAACAATTTTTCTTCGGTATCTCGTACGGATTAGGGGGCTTTGTAGGGGCATTGGGAGGCGGGGTACTGTATCAGTATACCCCCGACTATTTATTTGCAGGAAGCGCACTTGCCGCATTGGGGGCAGGCGTAGCATTTAGAGCGTATACGCCTAAGCCTCTTGCTTCACATGAGTAACCATTTGTGGAAATGGAACTGTAATAGAGTGATTGTCAAACTCTAATTTTATGGCTTCAATCAATTCAAATCGAACATCCCAATACTCCTCCGTAAGCACCCATGGACGCACATATAGTTGCACAGAGTTGGGGGCCAACGCCCCTACCGCAACCGTAAAAATAGGTTCTGCCAAAACTTTTGGATGTCCTTCGAGCACCTGAGTAATCACCTCTTTCGCCAATTTGAGATCATCTTTATAGTCAATATCGAACGTCATATCAATCCGACGCTCTTTGTTGCCCGTATTATTGATAATATTTCCAGCTACTAACGTCCCATTGGGG
The DNA here is from genome assembly GCA_947497635.1 of Helicobacteraceae bacterium. Lineage (GTDB taxonomy): Bacteria > Campylobacterota > Campylobacteria > Campylobacterales > Sulfurimonadaceae > Sulfuricurvum. The sequence goes on from CANMHZ010000012.1 coordinate 12,475, forward strand.
ATAATAATAGAACGATTATCAGCAGTGGTGAGAGTGGTAGAGAAGAGATTGATAGAGTGTACCGTTCCGACAACTGAGGAAACTTCGATTGAATCACCCACTTTAAAAGGGCGGAAGAAAATGATAAGCACTGCTGCCCCGACATTGGCAAGGGTATCTTTGAGGGCAAGTCCTATTCCCAAACCTGCTGCTCCAAATATTGCAATAAAGGAGGAAGTATTCACCCCTAAATTACTTGTTGCAGCAACAAGGATAGCAAGAATAAGGGCTACATAGACAACATTACTGGAAAAAGAGATAAGCGTTGCATCAACGTGAGCTTTTTCCATCGTTTTACGCATAAGTAAAATAGCTTTGCGCGCAAGCCATTTTCCCATAAAAAAGATGGCAACAGCACCCAAAATTTTTAATCCATACTCTGTCCCGTATTGTATGATAAGATCAGTGTAATGTTCCATCTTTTGCACTATCATCTCAAACTCACTTTTAGCGGTATTCAACGATTTGTTTTAACTCAAGCCGTTTTTGTTCACTCTGAGGATTTACC
>CANMHZ010000013.1 GCA_947497635.1 Helicobacteraceae bacterium
TATTAATATGCCTCAGATGAATGGAATTGAGCTAAGTCGTATAATACTAAAACAAACTCCCCATCAAGCTATCATCATTATCAGTGCCCATGATGAGACTGGTTATTTGTCAGAAGCGATTGAGATGGGAATATCTGCTTTTGTTACCAAACCTATCAAGCAAAAAGGGTTATATCAAGCACTTTATAAAACGTCAATGGCAATATGTGATCATAAATTTGTTGAGGAACATATAGATCGTTTGGAAGCATTAAACTTACGATTAGAAAATCAAAATAACGAACTCGCTGTAAAGAATGCACAGCTTGAGAAATCATTACGTTTGCTCAATACTATTAGTCACAAAGACGAACTACTGCACCCAACCAAGCAGACGCATCCAACCATCACCACTGTATCGGATAATGACACATTGCGTTTGAAAGAGCAACTTAGGCATTTTATCGAAGAGGACTTATCAGAGCTAAAAGATCTGCTTACGGAGATTGATTTGGTTGTTATCGAGATTATCAATAATATAGATGCAATAGCAATTGATTCACGCTCACTACTTGCGTCATTATTTAAAAAATATGCCTTAACTCTCTCAATGTATACGCTTTTTGATGAGCTTAGTATTGCAATGTCCGCTTTTTCACACACATTAGAAAACCATCCACTTCCCTCGGATGAACAGAGAATCCAAAATATCTTCTTACTGCTTGAAGCATTTGTCTATGATTTAGGGCGATGGCATACCGATTTATCCTCTTGTGATGAAGGTAAATTAAATCTTTTTGATGCTTCTAATATTGGAAATATGCAACTCATCACCAATATGTGGCTAGCCAATGATCTGGACGAAGCAACAGATGAAGATTTGGATGCGATTTTTGAGTTTTAAGGCGTGATATCGGCTAAGAAAGTAACCTCCTAAGAGATGAAGCTATTATTACTCAATACTTTTTCTCTGTTATCATTTCATCAATTAATCTAAATACATCCGCACTTGAGTGTTCAATCATATCAATTGATTTTTTGATCTCTTGCTTGGAACACGTCACATTGCTACCAGAACATTTTTTGGCGAGCTCATTGGCTTCTCGGTGAACTATACTGTGAGGCTGAGCAAGGTTTTTGTATGCGTTGGTTTTACCGTATGCTTCATTTCCAAGCGTCGAATACCATTTTCCCAAACGGCATGATGTATGATCTGTTTCTTTGAACTCAGATTTTTCTCCAAAAATGAGCGAATAAATATTATTCTTGTAGATGACATGGTCAACTTTTGCTAAACTTCCAAATGCAAAATCAGCGAGGGTATTTGTTTCTTTTTCTGACTCAATAGCATTATTTTTAAATGTAACTATATCATCATTGATTGCTACAATGAGATCTTTAGTTTTTAAGGCAAGATTATTTATCCCTTCCGTACTATTTTGTATCTCTGTAGTTTCTTGTTGCATAGCCTGCACTACTATTTCAATCTCTTTAGTTGCTTTTTGAGTGCGCTCAGCCAATTTTCTTACTTCATCGGCAACGACGGCAAATCCACGACCATGTTCTCCTGCACGTGCAGCTTCAATCGCAGCATTAAGTGCCAACAAATTGGTTTGATCAGCAATGTCTTTGATAAGAGCAATGATACTTGATATTTCACCACTTCGTTGGGCAAGTTGAATCGTCGATTGTACAGCTTCGCTCATATAGTCTGAAAGCTGATCTGTTTGAATCATAGCCTCTGTTGCAAGCTTGCTTGCGTCATTTGAATCATTAGTCATTTGAATAGCATCTTGTGACATAATTCGTAAATGATCTACCATTGCAGTAAATACGTCTTGATTGTTTTTTAGGGCTTGATGAATGGAAGAATGATGTGTAGCAAGGAGACTTTGATCGTGTCTAACATCCCCTTTTTTAAATCGATAAATAGTTGCATTCTTTATTGTTTGGAATTTAACTTCACCCTCACACTCACCTACTTTAATACTTGACTGATTTCTTCGTAGCTCTGAAATAATCTTATTTTGATTTGGAAGAGTGTCAAAGGCTGAATTAGACGCAATTATATTGCCATTTGAGTCAACGACTACCATATATTCATCATAAGAAAATGAAGAGATAGCTTCAAGCTGAATATTTTTTTCTACATGTGCTAAAAGTTTTGCTTCTAGGTTACTTTTTTCTGCCTCTAATCGACGTATAGCTGCTTTCCCAAACATGATAGAATCCCTAAATATGATTTTATATATATTTTGAAAGAATACAATAAGTTTGTTGCAAGTTTGTTGCAAAGTAATTTATATAATAACATATTATTATATTTAAGAATGAAAAATTCCATTACACATGATGTTTATTTACTTATTTTAATGATTTTAGACTGCGATACCGTGAAGCATCGCAATGACTCAAAAACGATATTCAATTCCTGCTGTCACGAGATAAGCACGGGCATTACTAAACGTACCATTAATCCCACTAGCTTGAGAGACTTCACGATTTTTTTTCATATCCACCAAACCAGCAAGCCCAATATTCCATGATTTGTCGATTTGATAACGTCCCCCCAATGAAGCAATAATAGCATCCGAATCAGGAAGTTCATACCCAAGCGTTGCCGTGGGAACTGGTGTCTTATCGACTGCAACCCCCGCCATCGCTACCCAACGATCATATTTTTGAGTAAGCCCTAAACGGTAGGTGTTGGTGTCATTCCAGTTTTTAGGTTTAATCGATCCAAATACTGCTTCTGCTGTGGCATTGGTATAGTCAAACTTTAATTGCTTATAAGATGACCAATAAGTTCGCTCATAAACTGCTTCAACTGTTGTCCCTGTATCAAACGTATAGGCGCACGCTAAATTGAATGTTGCAGGAATGGGAATGCTGACTGAAACGGGAACATTTTTACTAAAATTTGCAGGTGAATAAGCCAAATCAGCACTCCCTTCTTCATTCAAACTCACTTTTGAACGATACGTAGCCGCCAATGAAAGGTTAGCCACGGGTTTGTAATTAAGGGCAAGGTTATATCCATAATTGATGGCATTCCCAGTCATATCCTGAGAATAGACTCCTATTCTACTTGCTTTAACAATACCCTCACTCGAAATCACCCGAAAACCAACCCCCATACTCACCTTATCACTCAAAGCAACTGCTATCGATGGATTAAACTCAACTGCTTGGAGCGTAAATTCTTCGGCACTTGCTTTGGCAACCGCACTATCCCATCGCTTCGACAATCCCGCTGGAGCTGTAATACTAAATCCAAAACGCGCACCATTATCACCTAATTTTTTAGAAGTATAATGAAATGATGGTACTAAAAATTTCTCTTCTTTAGAACTATAATTACCCGTTATCCCCGAAAAGTCAATCGGACTTAACCCAATATACGTCGTATCCACTTCAAGTAAATTGGCATCGTCATTGTTGACCATTGCAGCAGGATTATAATACGCGGCATCCGCCCCGTGAGCATTAGCTACATACGCTGCACTCAATGCCGTCGCATTGACCGAACTCTCAGGGATTGCATACCCTCCTGCTATAAGTGTTGCTGATGCAACCGCCGAAATTAAAATTATTCTCATCCTCTACTCCTGCATTGAATATAAAAGCTCTATCTCCTGTGCCCAAATCGTCTCATCAATCGTCTCTAAAACGAGTGGAATATCATCCATCCGAGGATCATTCATGAGAAAATGAAACGCATCCAGCCCAATTTTTCCCTTGCCCAATGAATCATGCCGATCGACATGAGACCCAAGATCAGGTTTTGAATCGTTAATGTGCATCCCTTTGAGATACTTAAACCCTATTATTGTATCAAATTCTTTCCAAGTTGCATCATACGCCTCGCGAGTACGAATATCATATCCTGCTGTGAACATGTGACACGTATCGATACATACTCCAACACGTGATTTATCATCAATACGCTCAATTATGGCTGCAATATGCTCGAATCTCCACCCAAGATTAGACCCCTGCCCTGCGGTATTTTCGATGGTGAGATTAACCCCCTCCACCATCTTAATCGCTTCATTCATACTCATAGCGATACGGTCGATACACTCCTCTTCGGTGATTTGTTTGAGGTGACTACCGGGATGAAAATTGAGCCGATCAAGCCCTAGCTGAGAACACCGCTGAAGTTCATCAATAAACGCCTCAAGAGATTTTTGTCGCTTCTCCTCTTCGGGATGTCCCAAATTGATCAAATACGAATCGTGGGGGAGGATATGACGTGGCAAAATTCCGCTTTTCGCAAGATTATCTTTGAAGAGTCCAATCGTCTCATCCTCAAGAGGCTTCGCTGCCCACTGTTTTTGATTTTTGGTAAAAAGGGCGAATGCTTTCGCCCCTATTTTCATCGCATTAAGGGGGGCGTTAAAAACTCCTCCGCTAGCTGAGACGTGTGCACCGATGTATTTAGACATTGTTTTTTCCTTGTTTATAGTTTTTAGATAAAGCATTAATTTATTTTGTAGTTGTGTTATCCTCTTGCACATCCCCAATCTTTATCATCAAACCATTCATCCTATCTTTAAAATAGACCTCTTTTACAGAGTGGCGATAGAGTATGTCCATCTTCTCATTTTTGATACTTTGTTGAGATAGTCCTGTGGGACTTTCGCCCTTTCCTACCCCCTCAAAAATATCTTTTCCTTGCAAAATACGGCGCATCGTATCGCGGGGATACCCCTCATAAAGATAGTCATGATTAAACGCCTCTTCGCTCATACACCCCGCACTCACACACACATCCTGATCGATGGAAATCTTCTCTACTGCAACCCCTGCGGTGAAGAGTTCAACCTCTATAGCATCCTGAGCATATCGGATATATCCCATATCGGAAAATTTAAGTTTAGGAGTTTTGATCGTAATGAGTTTAGGCTCACTGACCGTGTAGTGTTTCGTCGCACATCCCCCCATAAAAAAGAGGAGGAGACTAGCCCATAGGATAGAGAATTTTAGCATGCACTGCGTCCAATTTTTGAAGTATTTCACTGCTAAGGGTCAGATCCATCGCCGCCAAACTTACATCCAATTGCTCTGCCGTTGTCGCACCAATGATCGTAGAGGCGACAAAATCGAACTGTTTGCTCCATGCAATCGCCATCGTTACGGGATTTAATCCTACCTCGTGGGCAATACGGAGATATTCTTGGGTCGACGCAAGGGTTTTGTCATTGAGAAAACGGGCTGCCATAAGTCGTTGACGTTGATTTGTGGAGTTGACATAATCACTAAAACGTCCTGACCCAACAGTAGACTGATTGTATTTTCCACTCAATACTCCACCACCAAGAGGAGAATAAGGGAGCAGTGAGATTTTTTCTTCACGGCACAACGCCCCTATCTCTGTCAAATCACGACGATTAAGAAGAGAAAAATTATTTTGTATTGACTCAAACCGTGCCAGCTTCTCGTATTTTGAGACCATGAGCGATTTCATCGTCCCCCGTGCCGTATCATTGGAAGTTCCGATATAACGAACCTTACCGCTTTGCACCAGTGAATCAAATGCTCGCATTGTCTCTTCGATGGGGACAATGGTATCGGGCCAGTGCATCTGATACAAATCAATATAATCAGTTCCCAAACGTTTGAGCGATCCTTCAATAGCCCGTTCGATGTGAAAACGATCACACGCCGTGTAGCCATGACGAATAGGGGGGACGAACCACCCTGATGCTGCCCCTGCTACTTTTGACGCTAAGATTAAACTATCGCGCGGTTTGGTTTTGAGCCATCGCCCTACCATCTCCTCGGTTAGTCCTGAGAGTTCGAAGCTTGGCGGAACAGGATAAAGCTCTGCTGTATCGAAGAAATTGACCCCAAAATCATACGCCTTATCCATAATTTTAAACGCATTTTTTTCATCACACTGACTTCCGAATGTCATTGTTCCTAGACAAATCGGCGATACACGCAAACCACTGCGTCCTATGTAGCGAAATTCCATTAAATTCCCTCTATTCTTAGCAACTTCGTCTTACCGACCATCAAATCAATGGACATCAAAATTCTTTTAAATACGGAATCTTGTCGATATTCTAAGTTATGCTTTTTGCATATCTCTTTCACTATTGGTTGCATCTTTTGATAAAAACTATGAGGCATATCGGGGAAAAGATGATGTTCGATTTGATAATTCAAAAAGCCGTGAGCAAAATCTATAAGATCTGTCCCCGTATTGTAATTAACACTTCCCATAATTTGTCTCAAATAGTATTCTCCCTGATTTTTATGCGGTGTGGAAAATTGATAAATATCCTCTGCCGAGTGATTGGGGACAATGACCAAAAAGGAGTGAAGATTCGCAAAAAGTTCGCCCAACAGTAGGATAATGAAAACATTTCTAACCGCTTCCATACCGAATGGGTAGAATAAAAACGGAAGGAAAACAAATTGAAAAACTCCATAAGGGAGATAATAATTTTTCCAAAGCTCTAAGCCATTTTTGGTAAAAGGGGTCAGTTCATACCCTAACATTAGAGGTTCTTTGTTACGTAAACGCTCTTTATTCTCTAAAATTCTGAGTGTATTTGGGGCGTAATAAGCTATTTTCCAAAATGCAGCAAAAGTATAAACAATGGCATACTTAAAAAACATTGGCATATTTATATTGTGTAACCATGTTAAATTTCTCTCAACATTATCAGGGTCATCCAATTCGCCTAAATGGTAATGATGCATAATATTATGTTCATACGCCCAAGCATCGGGTTTAATCCAATCCAGCCAATCAACCCATCGTCTATTTCCGCTTGCATACCCTTTTTTGGTATATCTATAGGGAATATTGGGAACTTTATCATACGCACCGTGCAAGATTGGGTGTGTTACATTCGCCCATCTACCAACATTTCCAATACCAATAAGAAGAGCTGCCACAACACCAAAAAGCCAAAATACCGAAGGATGCATAGTATAGTCACTATAATCCAATGCAATAATTGCAAAAATTAGTATAAAACCACCAATAGTCGAACCTCTGCCCCATCTCTCTAATTTTAATAAATGTTGAAAGTCTTCCTCTGTTCTTGATCCAATCGTTACTTTGATTTCATCAATATCCCGTTCAAGCTGTTCTTGATCTACGTCTCTATAATCTGCATACGCCATATTTTATGAACCTCTAATGATATATATACTGTTTGTGGGTGGTGCGCCTTACAGGATTTGAACCTGTGACCTACAGCTTAGGAAGCCGTTGCTCTATCCAGCTGAGCTAAAAGCGCAAAAAGTGAAGAATAAAATGCGGGTTAGGCGTTAAATGTTACCATCAGCTCGCCGCTTGCAATGCGCAATATGCCTCTTGGAGAAACTGAAACTTCTCGGTGTATTTATTGACTATTTCAGGGCTTCTGGTTTGAACACGATCAGGATGATACCGCTTAGCAAGCTGTCGATACCGTTTTTTCAAATCATTTGCTTTTGATCCCATCGGAATTTCAAAAATAGCATGATACCGAATCATTTTATCCAATTCATCATTTTTAAAACCAAATCCATGAAATTGCCCATAAAGCTTACGCATAAAATCATGATCATAGGTGTAGTTGATCTGATAATGAAGCACTTCACGTCGGTTAAGTGCTTTTTCTAGCCGTGTTTTACCCGCCATGGTACTCACATCAATATAAAGCTGCGTAGAAGTACTATTGGTGACCAAGGAAGAGAGTTGTTGTTTCAAATAGCGCATTACCCACACGTTTTGAGTCAAAAAGGTAACTTTAACCCGATTTGGCCCAAATGCGAACAGCTCAATATCTACTTTTTCTACTTTCTTGTATGGTACTTCGATGCGTACTGCAGCACTTTTACATTTACGAAGTGATCGACGATAAAACGAACCCGTCAAATCATTCTTTTTAGTATAAACATCACTCAACGTATCGAGAAAATCTTCTTTTTGTTTCATTAAGCCCTCATTATTCAGCACTAAAACCCCATTATCCAAGAAAAGGGTATTGTGGATATGATGATCAAAAAATTCTTCCATCCACGGCTCGTGAAGGGTCGTAGAATCACCTTGAACAAAAATAGCATTATTGAGCAAAACGACTCTCACGAAACCCCCTATTATGATAATATTGAAATAAATAAAGCAAAAAGAGTTCCAACTATGATTTAACTATTTTTTCATAGCACTCAGGTCGTCGATCACGAACAAGACCCCAATAGTGGCGGTGTTCGCGAATAGATACAGGATCAAACTCGCTATAGAGAATCTCCTCTTTGTCACGCGATGCTTCCGCTACTTTTTGCCCCGTATGATCGGTGATAAACGAAGAGCCATAAAAGGTCAAAGTACAGCTCTCACCGACTTCTTCACCGATACGGTTGGCGGCGATAACGGGGATAATATTCGCAGCACTGTGCCCCATTTGTACCCGTTGCCAATGCGATGCAGAATCCACCCCGATTTCAGGTTCACTGCCAATAGCGGTAGGATAAAAAATCATATCCGCCCCCATGAGGGTAAGTGAGCGTGCCGTTTCGGGGAACCACTGATCCCAACAGATACCGACACCGACGTTACCGAACGCGGTTTTCCATACTTTGAACCCTGTATCCCCCAGCTCAAAGTAAAATTTCTCTTCATACCCCGGACCATCGGGAATATGGGTTTTTCGGTAGTTTTCCATCACGGTACCATCAGAGTCGATCATCACCAGTGAGTTAAAATAACGCTCACCGTCACGCTCAAAATAACTAATCGGCAACACAACCCCAAGCTCTTTTGCCAACACGCTAAAATGCCCAACGAGGGGATTATTTTGTAGTGGTTGAGCCCATTCGAAATACTTTTTGTCCATATCTTTACAAAAATAATACCCCTCAAACAGTTCAGGGATCAAAATGATATTGGCTTTGTTACGCGCCGACTCACGCACCATAGCTTCCGCTTTTGCAATATTCGCCCGTTTATCCTCACCCATTTGCATCTGTATTGCCGCTACTTTGACCATTGCACACCCTCATCCAAAACTTTTTTTGAATTATAACGGAGTGCTTATTAATTCTTAAACAACCTAGTGTTATTATATTGGTAATTAATAGTATCCAACAAGGAGTCTCAATGAAACTCGAACCATCTTTCAACCCACTGCCACAAATGGGTACAGAAGCGTCCAAACGGGATAAAACACTCGAAAAGATTGGTACAGCAGTAGAGATTAGCATGCAAGACACTGCTTCTCGCGCTGTTGCTGACACACTACAAAATCAGATTTCCACCATGTCACAAGGGTTGATGAACAATAATGACGGTATTTCAATGATGCAAATTGCAGGTGGGACATTAAACTCACTAAGTGATCAAACGCAAACGCTCAGTGATTTAAGTGTTCGTTACAACAGTGCATCGCTCAATGATTCCCAAAAGCAAGCCTTGCAAGGTGAATTTACCAAAACCGTTCAATCCATGCAGCAAAGTATCAGTAGCAGCACTTTTAATGGAAATTCATTGTTTGGAAGTAGCTTCACATTGGGAGATGGGAGTATATCCACGTCCATTCCAACACTTTCACCCTCTTCGCTGTCGATTACAAATCAAGATTCTCTTACATCCTATCAAGACTCTTTGGCACAAGCAAATTCTAATGTTGGCTCAACGACAAATGCCCTCATTGGGTCAACCAATACTCTTTTGAATCAAATTTCAACAACCTCAGCGGCTAAAAGTCAACTAGCCGATACAGATATGGCAAATGCCGTCCAAGATTTTCAACAAAGCAATCTAAAGCTTGATGCAACGCAAATTGCTATGGCGCATCAAAACGCACTACTTCGACAAAATATGACACAATTATTGGGATAGACTATGAGAAAGGAGCACTCAAGCTCCTACTTTTGAAGTGTTTCTATGAGCTTTTTAATTTGTTGCTCTTGTGTATAAATGAAAAAGTTTGTACGAACATACGCTTCGAGAAGTAGTTTAAGGTCGTTGTTTCCACCTACCTCAAAATCTTCCTCTATTTTCGCATTTAAAAAACGAGAAAAATCCTCTTCAACGTCAATATCATACCGTCTGGTATTGAGAGTAAGAGAGACTTTGACGTTCACGATTACCCTAACAAGCTTTCAAGCTTAGAGACAACTTCTTCAATTTCAATATCTTTTTCCAACAACTCATCGCCCATTTTGGCAATTTCATCATCTTTATTTTTAAGCACTTCACGAAGACTAGAAAGTTCTTCTTTAAGTTCTTTTAGCTCGTTTGCCGTAGCAACGTGCTTGTCAACCAACTGAGAGGTAAGGGCAGCTAAACGCTCCATAGGAGTAATATCTGAATTCATGATGAACCTTAGGTATGAATGTATTGGTTATTATTCTAACATAATTTCTTAAAGGGTTGCCTCGTTAAGCCAAAATTTTATACAACTCTTCTCGAAATGTGTTATCTATCCCCTCTATTGTCTCTCCCACCGTGTTCACCTCGGTCACCATGCTTATCATTTTGTCGCTCTTCTCTATGTTCAGGGCGTTCTTTTTTCCCTTGATAATCTTCATTGATTCGGTTGTAATCTTCTCCCCTACGTCGGCGATCCCTCACCTCATTTGGGCTAATATGATGATAGTCGGAAAGAAAACGGACGTTAACAAGATCAACAATTTCAGCATCTCTCAAACGATGATTACGTCCCTCAACCACATAGGCAGAACGAGGATCCAGACCAAGGCGACGAGTAATATCCCACCAACCCATTCCCCGTGAACGCATATTGATAATAAAATTGGTATCACGATGAGATTGACGCGCCAAATAATAGACCACACTCATTTCATCACGAGGAACCGAACGCTCAACGACCATGACTTCTTGTTGTGGTACACCATAATAATTGCCAATAGAGAGACTAAACCCATTAATCCCTTGATCCGACCCCGAAACCCCTACGTTAAAGTTCGCTGCCCCAAGAACTCCGCCTAAGCATGCCACTATTGCTGTAATAGATAGAATCTGTTTCATCTGTCACTCCTTTGTTTGTACTATTGTAGCAGTTTCTTGTATATCCAATAGGCAAAAAATTAGCAGTAGAATAAATTTATATATTCAGCCTTTTAAGTATAAGTCGTATATTATGTGTGAACAATTATATGATTACAAAATCCAAACAAAGGGGATACTATGGCAAAAGGTCAAGATTCAAAAAAAGCAGTTAAAAAAACACCGACAAAAACGTTAAAAGAAAAACGCAATGACAAAAATGCGAAAAAAAGTTAGCGTAAAGAGCAGTTTAATCAAAGGTTAGAAGATGATGATTGCAAACGCTGTGCTTGCAATCCCCCTTCGACTGATCGGTTTAGCTTTTAAAAATTCATCTGTGCATTCCCCTCCATCGTCGGTTCTTGTATCCCCTTTTTAAAGACATTTAGTGATGAAAGCAAGATGGGGCACTTCGGCTTTATGCTAAAGAAAATCCAAAAGGTTTTTTGAGAAATCTTGAACTCCCTATTTGTCTTGATGAGATACAAAAAGTACCAACACTGCTTGAGTATATAAAGATTCAGATTGATGCAAATAGAAAGAATGGAAATTTTTTACTCACAGGAAGTTCAAATGTCCTCGACCACAAAGAGAGCAAAGATACGTTAGCTGGAAGACTTTGTGAATTACGGCTACATCCTTTAAGCTCAAAAGAAAAAAATAACAAACCAAATGAAAATATCATAGAAAAGCTACTAAAGAGAGATTTTAAATTAGCTAAAAAAGATTATAGTGATGAAGTGATACATCATATACTTGATGGCGGATACCCTGAGATTTTAGAACTTGAAGGGTTATCAAAAGAGTTATGGTTTAAATCTTATATCGCCACATACATAGAGCGAGATGCAAGGGATCTTGCAGATATAAGAGATATCGATAGTTTTATAAAGTTTGTCAATATTCTTGCTTCCAGAAGTGGCACGATACTCAATAAATCAAGCCTCAGTAACGATATAGGGATAAAAGATATCACAACAGATAACTACCTCTCTATCATAAGTCGTATCTATCAGGCGACACTTCTCAAACCATATTTTGTAAATATCGGCAAACAATTTGTAAAATCTCCAAAAGTGTTTTTCAACGATACTGGGGTTCTTTGCTCGTTACTTAGAATTAACAAAAAAGAGCAACTTCTAAGCTCCCCCTATAGTGGGCAAATTTTTGAGACGTATGTATTTTGTGAACTTCAAAAACATCTCTCCTATTTGCAAAAATCCGCCCAAATATTTCACTACAGAACCAATGATAAAAAAGAGATAGATTTCATCATCGAGGTTGATAATGAACTACTAGTACTTGAAGTCAAACAAAGTAGCAGTGTCACAAAAGATGACTTTAAACACATCATAGACCTGCAAAATAGATATGACAAAAAGTGTCTTGGAGTGGTGTTTTATAATGGTGATATGGTGGTGGAATTTAGTGATGATTTGGTTGCGATTCCATTTGGGATATTTTTGTGAGCAGTTTCAATCTTATTCACCACCATCAGTCGTGACAGTCCCTTTCTCATAAAGTGCCACGTCGTTACACTTGATTATCATCATATCGTTTTACCCTTTTTCAAGTACAATAACAACACTAAAAGGATTCCAAATGCAATTCGTCGACCCAAAAAATGATTTAGCGTTTAAAAAGATATTTGGTGATGAACATAAAAAAGAGATTTTGATCTCGTTGCTCAATGCCGTACTCGATTTTAC
>CANMHZ010000014.1 GCA_947497635.1 Helicobacteraceae bacterium
TTGTTGTGGATGATAAATATTACATGATAACGTCTAATCTTGATCAAACTGATAATACGAGAATAAAAGAAGATTCTATTTCAGAAGATGATTTAAGACAAGCATTCAAAAAGATTCCAACCGCCAATAAATTACTTTTATTTGATACCTGTTATTCTGGTTCAATCAATGAAAAAGTCTCTAAACAGCTTGCCAAAAGCAGTACTTCTAAGTTGAATTTAACGAGTATGACAGCAGCCAATTCGGTACAGACTGCTCTTGAGGGTTTAGCTGATGGTCATGGAATATTTACCTACGTTCTAAGTGAAGCCTTAGAAGGTGATGCCGATTTTAATCACGATGGATTGATAAGTTCGATGGAATTGGTAAATTATACCAATACAATGGTTCCAAAAGAGGCAAAAAAGTTTAACCATACACAAACGCCCGCACATTATCAAAGTGGTCAAGTATTTGTTGTCTCTAAACTACGTGATTTTAAAGGGACAGAGGCTGATTTAAAACCCCAATATTATAAAGCACCAGAGGTTGAAAAATTGGTCGTATCAATGGACAATAATGATCTTAAATCTTTTAATTCAATCGTTGTTGCCAATAAAATCAAAACAATCCAAATTATTGAAAAAATCAAAACAGAATCTGCTCAGGTTGAGGCACTAAAAGCAACTCAAGCATTTAAAACTGCCGATAAAAAATTTAAGTTTGGTAAATCAAGCTTTATTTTTAATGATAACTCCATCTTTTTGGATATAAAAGACCCGATAAAAGAGCATTTTGTCTTTACAGATTCCAAGGGTAGACATTTGATTGTTTTCGATTTCTACAGCAAAGAGCAGGCTCCTCGTGTAGTGACGGAGTTGGATACTGAAAAGGTATCCGATATTTATATGGCAGATCGTGGTGATTGGTATCGTGTCACACTTCAGACAAAAACAGAACAATCGTATGAGCACATTAGCAATGACGAGGGTGTATTTATCAAATTAAAAAGTAAATAATTACTTTGTCGTTAAGATATAAAATGTTTAGAGTATAATATTAATAAAAAGGGTTAAAGTGAAAAGAAGTTTATTTCTAGGGTGTTTACTCGTCTGTTCCAATGTTGCGGTTGCGGTTGCTCTACCTGATGATTCTGGGAAAATATCCGTCAGTGCTCCAGAGCATGTTGAGGCTGTTAAAAAGGCTACTCTCTCTTCTTCTGGTGCAATAGGTTATGCCTATATGCAAGGCGGCACAAAATTGCTCAAAGTCTCAATGCTCAATAATGGTCATGATAAAGATGTAGAACTAATACGAATCACAGCATTTGGATTTTATCCAGATTATTCAATGACTAATAAAGAGGAAAAAGCTGATGATGCTATAAATTGTGTAATAAGCACTGGAATGGGTAATGATGCCAAAGGAAATAAGAAACTTTTTTGCGACAGTCACTACACCAGCCGAGAAGTACTCTCAACAATTGCCTCATCAACGCTAACTGCTGGATTAGCTGCTCTTACTTTTGGTACGACATTACTTGTTGGCTTACCAGATCCAAAATATTTTCACCAAAAAGATTTTTTAGAAATTGTTGAGAACAATGAGCTTCCAAAACACCAAGCTAATCTTTTAGAGCTAGTCAAATACGCAAACCAAAGAAGCCAAGAAATGGATGCCTTATACGCCAAAGCATTGACGGACTACCAAGGCAACAAGAATTTAATTTCTTTATCTTATTCCGTCACTGATAAAAGTGGTCTATTACAAAACAAAGAACTAGACGGTGGATATACCGTTGCTTTAAATGCTCCCGCAAAAAAGAGTTACTCATACACATCTCTTATTAATGGAGAAGCTTTTACCAAAGAAGATGCCGTATCTAAAACAGCAACGCTAAAAGAAAGAATTGAGCAACAATACCAAAAAGATCTCAAAGAGTACAAGACATACCTAGCTACTGCATTTAAAAATTACAACATAGTAGGTCAGTCTGAAAAGAAATTCGCCCATAACAGCAATATATCATTCGATGCTACCATTAAGGCTCCTACAGAAGTACCTTATACTCTCGGGAAAAAAATCAATATCACTATTCCTATCACAGTTGAAACTGCAAGTTTAAACAATATGGTTCCCAAAGCATACACAATAGATGATTCTAATTTTATTGCTGTCATGGGTGTAAATTCCAATTTGTCAGTGAATGGTGTATTATCCAATAAGACGCAATCGTTTATTACCGTAAAGTCATTAACTTGCTATTACCAGAGTCTTGTCAACAATATTTCTAACCTTGATAAAGAGCTCGCACCAGATTCGAGAGCTTTAGACGATGGTACTCGCTACGCATTACTATCAAGTACCATGAAAGAAAAGGTCAATTTTACACAGATGACTAAAAGTAAGGCGGATAGTATCAAAATTAACTATGGCTATGCCGTAAAGTACAAAGTTAATGACACCAATATCGAAAAAGCAATTTATACTACAAAAAATTATTCGCTATATGATATTTATCGTCAGTATCTATAGGTCTTCAGTACATGATTTTGTAAAGAAGTTAGTATCTTTACGTCATTTCGAGGAAGCTATAACAATGAATTAATTTAATAATATTAAAAAAAAGGTTTAAAGTGAAAAGAAGTTTATTTCTAGGGTGTTTACTCGTCTGTTCCAATGTTGCGTTTGCGGTTGCTCTACCTGATGATTCTGGGAAAATATCCGTCAGTGCTCCAGCGCATGTTGAACCCGTTGTAGAAATCAGTAAACCAGCAACAAAAAATTGGTTTACTACAAGTTCGCTAGAGGATGCAGGTAAGAGTTATTTTGGTGTAGGTGTTATGAAGGGAACAGGAAGCGAGACTCACGAAGGTGGTGTCACTAAAGAAGACACGAAACTTGATACTACTGCAATGAGCTTAAAGTATGGTTGGATAGGAAAAAGTGCTAATCGTGCTGAATTTGATTTGACAAGTTTTTCTGCAAGTAAAGCAAGTGGTAGTAATCTTTACGGAAATCAACAAAAGATGAATTTCTATGCTCTAAATTTTAATTATCTTATAACATTAGGAGACAATAAGCGCTTTCTCCCATATATTGGTGCCGGAATAGGAATCACATCTGACTCTCATGCTGATTGGAATCTAGGAGTTAGTGCTGGTATACTTTTTGGATTGACAGCTGGGCTTGAGCTCGAAATAGCCTATAAAGCTCTACGGACAAGTATGGCTTACGACAAGAATGAATATGGAACACTAATTGTTTATAATCCGTATGCTGGTCTAAACTATAAATTTTAGTCACTTCTATTCTATTGCGCTATAAATAGCGCAATCTAAATACCTCTCCGTAACGCAGTTGTAATCAACCTGTACTAAAATTGCCCAAAATTTCTAGGCAAGGCTTGGCATGGTCGATAAACTCTTTCAAAACCTGACGCGTATCAGTGCATTCTTGATCCTCTTGATCGTCGCATGGATATTTGTCGTATTGTTCAATCAATCGACCGAAGCGATGCAGACATTTGGGTTGGATTTCATTACCAAAGACGAGTGGGCACCCAACGTTGATAAATTTGGGGCGTATGCAGCGATATTCGGTTCCGTTGCCTCTACTTTTTTGGCGATGCTTCTCGCTATTCCCGTCGCAATCGGGGTTGCGATCTTCCTTAGTGAAATCGCACACGATAAAATCAAAGGTTTTTTTGGTGTGAGCGTTGAACTTCTCGCAGCGATTCCCTCGGTTATTTACGGGATGTGGGGACTGTTTTACTTCGTCCCTATTTTGCGTGATCTCACAGGCGGTATGGGAATTGGTCTTCTCGCTGCTGGGATTGTTCTGTCCATTATGATTCTCCCCTTTATGGCGGCGGTTACTCGTGATGCGATGAACACGACTCCCGATATTCTCAAAGAGTCCGCTTACGCATTGGGCGGTACGCAGTGGGACGTTATCAAAGATGTTATTATCCCCTACGCAAAGGCGGGTATTATCGGTTCTTTGATCTTGGCGCTAGGACGAGCAATCGGTGAGACGATGGCGGTAACGTTTGTTATGGGGAATGTTCACAAAGTCCCTACTTCCATCCTCAGCCCAACAACTTCTATTCCCGTTACCCTTGCAAATGAGTTTACGGAAGCCGACACGTCACTGTATTTCTCAAGCTTGTTTGGTCTAGCCCTGACCCTTCTTATTATGAGTTTTGTGGTGATCGCTATTGCTAAATTTTACTTTTTACGAAAAGCTAGGAGAGCCTAATGACTGCCGTACAAAAACGAATTTTTATCAATAAACTGGCGTTGGTTTTTTCAACGCTCAGTGCCGTTATCGCATTGGCTTTTTTGTTTTGGATTTTGGGTGTTTTGGTGATGAAGGGGGTAAGTGCCCTTAACTGGAATATCTTTATCTACGAGGGTGCTCCTCCGGGATATGCTGAGAGTGGTCTGAAGCATGCCCTTGTAGGTCAACTGATTCTTGTGGGAATGGCTACGGGCGTTGGTGTCCCTTTGGGAATTTTGGCAGGGACGTATTTGAGTGAATACGGCAAAAACTCCAAACTTGCCAATACTATTCGTGATATTAGTGATATTATGATGTCCGCGCCCTCTATTGTTATCGGAGCATTTGTTTATGCTGTAGTTGTTATTCCGATGGGGCATTTTAGTGCGTGGGCAGGTGCGATTGCCTTGGCAATTATGATGATGCCGATTATCTTACGTACCACAGATGATATGCTTCAACTTGTCCCTGGGACATTACGCGAAGCTGCTTTTGCTTTGGGTGCACCTAAGTACAAAGTAATTATGGATGTCGTCTATCGTGGGGCAAAAGCGGGAATTTTAACGGGAGTATTGCTTGGGGTTGCACGTGTTGCGGGAGAGACAGCACCTCTGCTCTTTACCTCATTCAACGATAACTTTTTCACCACCGATTTGAATCAGGCTATGCCATCATTGACAGTGACCATGTTTAACTATGCGACCAGCCCGTATGAGGATTGGCAACAACTAGGATGGGCGGCGGCGTTCATCCTCTCTATGTTCATTTTGGGTCTTAACATTCTAGGACGATTGATTTTATTAACGAGAAAAAAGGGGAAATAACCAATGGCAAGTATTATTGATATTAAAGAAGAATGTGCCCTCCACGTACGGAATTTCGATTTCACCTACAAAGGGGCAGAGGCTCCGAGCCTCAAAAAGATTACCATGCCAATCGCCAAAAATTCGATTACGGCACTAATTGGCCCATCAGGATGTGGAAAAACGACACTATTGCGTTCTTTTAACCGCATGCACGATCTCTATCCAGGGAATAAATACGAGGGGGAAATCCTCTTTGACGGACGCAATATCCTCGATCCCAAAGAAGATCTGATTCATTTACGAACCCGTATCGGGATGATTTTTCAAAAACCAACGGCATTCCCTATGTCTATTTATGACAATGTCGCCTACGGTATGCGATTGCAAGGGATCAAAAATAAAACAGAATTGAATGACCGTGTTGAAAAAGCACTCAAAGATGCAGCTATTTGGAAAGAGGTAAGTGATCGTCTAAAACACGATGCCAACGGTCTCTCAGGGGGTCAACAACAGCGTTTATGTATTGCACGTGCTATCGCCGTAGAGCCTGAAGTATTGCTTTTCGATGAACCAACCTCAGCACTTGATCCTATTTCGACACAAGGAATTGAAAAACTCATTATCGAACTCAAAGATCGTGTTTCTATCATCATCGTTACCCATAATATGCAACAAGCAGCACGTGTAAGTGACTATACAGGATTTATGTATCTGGGTGATTTGATCGAACTAGGGTATACAGAAGAGTTATTTGTCACACCGAAAGAGAAATTAACCCAAGAGTATATCACGGGGAAATTTGGGTGATTTAAACCTAACTTAAAAGAGTATCGTGGCATAATAGTGTAATAATATCGTAACCATGTTGTAATGGTTTCGTAATACTATTGCGCCTCATATTTTTAATTTTAGGATAATGCCATGTCTGTCATTTGGGAAGCACTCAATAATGTCAATACTCTCACCCTTGCTTTACTCCTTTTATCGTTAGGTATCGCTCTTTTTTATGAGATGATTAACGGTTTTCACGATACCGCAAATTCGGTAGCTATGATCATTTACACCAACTCTATGGAAGCGAAATACTCGGTCATTATGTCGGGTGTTATGAATTTCCTAGGGGTTATTATGGGTGGTATCGGCGTTGCCTACGTCATCGTCCACTTATTGCCGCTGGATATTATGGTGGCTTCCAATCAGAATGCGACGTTAGTGATGATCTATTCTCTACTAATTTCTGCCGTCATTTGGAATTTCGGAACATGGTATTTCGGTTTACCCGTTTCCAGTTCCCATTCCCTTATCGGGTCTCTTATTGGCGTTAGCACCGTGTTTGGTGTTATGCACGGTTTTGAGTTTTCCCAAAGCGTCAATTGGAAAGCCTTATATGGTGTATTAACCGCATTGGCTCTCTCTCCTCTTTTGGGATTTGGATTTGCCTATTTACTCATGAAAGCGACGAAAAAATTTGTTTCTAATCCAAAATATTTCAAAACGCCCGACAGCGAGTCAAAACGAAAACGCCCCAACTTCTGGATGCGCACAGGGATTATTGCGACGGGTGCAGGGGTAAGTTTCGCCCATGGCTCGAATGATGGTCAAAAAGGGATCGGTATTATTATGATTATCCTGATTGGAATATTGCCAACTTATTACGCCCTTGATATGAATTCACACGAATATAAAATCAAGCAAACACGTGACAGTGCCGCAAATTTAGCAAAATTTTATGCTGAGAATAACGAAAGTCTCACCAAGCTCGTGAGTGAAAAACATCTCATCAGTGCCCTGAAAACAAAAAATACAATTGCAGAGTGTAATGTTAACCAAGTGTATGAGACAACCTCTTTGATTGCTACCAAGCTTGATGGAATCAAATCGTATTCACAGCTTTCACCTCAAGATAGCTGGCGCGTTCATACGGCTATCTTGTGCTCAGACAACTTCTTTGGTCAAGTTGAAAAAACGTACTTGCTAACAGATAAGGATAAATCTGATTACATCTCAGCTCAACGAAAAATATTAGTGTCAGCAACCGAATATGTCCCTACTTGGGTCATTATGGCGGTTGCGTTTGCGCTGAGTATTGGGACGATGATAGGGTATAAAAGAATCGTCATTACCATTGGTGAAAAAATCGGATCTCAACCGATTAACTATATGCAAGCTACCGTGGCACAAGCGATGGCAATGATGACAATTCTTTTAGCGAACTTTGCCCATGCTCCCGTTAGTACAACACATATCGTCTCCAGCGCCGTGGCAGGCTCGATGGTTGCAGAACCTGAGGGCGGGGTGCAAAGAAGCATGGTGAAAACAATTTTGCTCTCATGGCTTTTCACTTTGCCAGTCACTGCTGTACTGAGTGCCACGATTTATTACTGTCTCAGTTTTATCGCAAAATAGAATTGTTTCCAATAAATGCTACAATCTCTTTTAATTAAGAGCGAGGCGGGATTTATGGAGTATTCGATTATGATGTTTGGAATGGTGGGATTACTGATCGGTATTGCTATCTTTGCACTGTGGATATGGGCATTAGTCGATATTATCCGTTGTGATTTTAAAGACATCGGTATTAAGATCGTGTGGTTTTTACTGGTCTTTTTTATCCCGTTCCTTGGATTTATTTTGTACGCCATTCTCGGAACCTCCACAAAAATCCCTCAAAACACGATAAATGCAAACCAAAAATACAATGATCTGGAACGGATCAAACAGCTGTACGACAGCGGTACTCTCACCGAAGCGGAGTTTGAAGCCGAAAAGCAAAAGATTATAAGCCGAGATTAAGGCTCAAAACTAAATCTCGTCCCCGTCGTAAGAACATTGCGATACAGTTTAGCAGCGGTTACCAGATTAAAAAGCAATAACGAGAATAGCGCGACACCACTAAGACCCGAAGCGATTAACAGCAGTGGGATGAAGGGGGAGAGAATCGCTGTTGAAGCGGTGACTCCAAAAAGCCAAAAGCTCATTTTGAGACGTTTAGCTGGGATAATGTTTGACATAATGGGAGTCTCCATATATCCTGCGGCATTGAGATGAAACCACACCAAGAAGGGGACGATTTTCCCCATCATCCCCAAAATAATCGAGAGAGCAAAGAGGGCAAACGCAATCAGGCTCATCATTTCTAACGGCTCATAATGACTCACCATCGAAGCACCATACGAGAGCAGTGAAATCATCAACAACCCCATCCCCATCATCCAAAACCAGATACTCACATCACTCACACGCCGTTTTCGACTGCGTAATCGCTTCATCGTTGTTGTCACGAATCCCACCAAGAGCAACGCCATAAAAACATCAAACACCCAAGCAAATGGCAACGCCGCGAAGAGCCAAATCACTTTGAGAAAAAGAGAGGCTCCTAGAATGCGTTTGACATTTTGTTTACACCAATTGCTATACGAAGCGGTGACATAAAACATTTCAACAACTTGAAAAGCAACATAGATGATAAGAGCGGCAATCCAACCGATGAGACCGATAGAGTAATGAGACGCTTTGATCGCGGCGTGGGTATCACCGAAACTTACATTTGCATAGGAACTTGCCATCACGACCCCTAATATTGCGGTAATCAGGAGTGAAAAAATGGCAAAGCGCATCCCTTTAAGGGTATTGTGAGACATCTTTGCGATGAGTAAGGGAAGGAGAATTTGGGCGAAATAGACGATGCCACTACCCAATAAGACCGCCGCAATAATAAAAAGTTCAGGAAATTGAAACATAAAGGCACTGGCTAACGCAAGAATCCCCAACACGAGAAGCGAATGAATAATAAAAGAGTTTCCCAACGGTGAGGGGATGGGTGCACCTCCTAAAACACTTTGCATCTGAAACAGCGCACCAATCATCCCCATACTAATCATCCCCAAAAAGAGAAGATGGATACTAGCTAGGGAAAAGGGATGATTGGGGGTAAGAATTTCGGTGGGAAAAAAGATCATAAGGAGACTAAGGATCAATCCAAAAACAGGGAGAGTGAGGAAGAAACGAAGTACCACCGAAATAGGAGGTGCTTGATTCAGAGAGAGACCCTCAAACATGGCATTGCTCCAAGTTTACATTGGAATCATGGGTGATAAAGATATGCCAGAGATTCTCATCCACATGCACCGAACGATAAAAGCCGCCATTTTTCGTAATTATTTCAAAAAGAGGAGTTGGTTCACGTCGGTGAATCATTAAAAGCACTTCACTGCCACTAAGCTTTTTAAACGCATCCACCGTCATTTCCAACGGTAAAGGATGATCGAATTCCCGTACATCTAGCAACTTCATTTGGGCATCTCTTTGAGCGTTTGTATCATCAACTCACCATCACCACCGAGGGCACGATCAATCATCGGATAGAGCATCTGTTCCTCTTTCATATTGTGTTGTTGAAGCATAATCATCATCGACTCCCCTTGTCCGAAAAAGTCATCATAGTTATCTTCATTCAAAGATCGGAGCATTGATTCCAAAAGGGCACGTAACTGCTGATGCTCATACCGCATCATCTGAGTAGGTCCCCCCATCATCCCCGTCCGTTTTTCAAACGTAATAAAAAGCTCTTTCTCCTCCATATCAAAATGGTGATTGGTAGCATGATAAAACTCACCGAAAAGTTTTTTGGCTTCATCGACTTTTTTGTCCGCAAGGGCATTTTCAGCCTCCGTATATAGATGATCGCACGCACGGTGATCGTCTCTCATAAATTCTAAAATCATAGTAATCTTCTCCATCTTTTTGTGAGAGTATAGCGTTTACAAGAATTATATACATTGACGGAAATCAAGATTTTAGTTGGAAGACGTTCCTATTTGCTAAGAACCACCAATTTTTATGCTAGAATATCCGCAAGACATATTGACTTAAAAAATTTTAGCCTTATGGAGGAAAAATTATGGAAACTCTATCCACTCGCGCTCAACACGTAAGTGCGTTACCACCGATGCCTGACAGTATCATAAAAATCCAAAAAATTTCAAATGATCCGATGAGCTCGTTAAGAGATCTTGCGTTGATTATTCAACAAGATCCTATGCTAACTGCTAATATTTTAAAACTTGTCAACTCCCCTATTTATGCACTGAAAGAGCACGTCAATAGTGTTCAGCAAGCTATTAGTATGTTTGGTATTTCTAGCATTGTAGGTTTTGCTATAGCAAATGCAATTGAACATACTTTGGCGGTCGATTTATCTCCTTATGGTATTGCTCCTAGTAAATTTTTAAGTGTTGCCCAGACGCAAAACGCTCTCGCATTTCACTGGATTAATGGGCTTGATTCCCAAAGTGCCAATATATTACTCACTTCCTCTTTTTTAATGGAAATGGGATCGCTACTCATTTCTGATTATATTATAAAAGAAAAATTAACAGCAAAATTTCATGCTGCTCTCTTAGGAACAGATTCTTTAGATACGATCGAAACTAATGTCTGTGGCTTCAATCATCAATCCGTCGGAGCTACAATGTTTGAAACGTGGGATTTTGATGATAGAATTGTTCAAGCTATTCGACGTTGTTCGGATACATCAAGAAGTTCTTTAGATGCAATCAGTTCACGTCTTGCCGTTATTTCTACGGCCGTCAATCTTAAAGATCAATTTACAGAGCAGTCAGTCGCATCTGCTATTGAATTAGCCAACACATTAGGGCTAGACGGCGAGTCTTTCAAAGAAATTGTCAATCTTGTCAATAATTCAAGTCGTAGCTAATCTGTATAGAATATAAAAAAGGGGTTAATATGGCAACAATTTTAGTAGTTGATGATGCGAGTTTGATTCGAATGGTCGCACAAAGAGCGGTTCTGGAGGCGGGACATGAAGTCATTCTTGCCGAAAACGGAGCCAAAGGAGTAGAAGCCTTCAAAAATAATGCAGTAGATTTTATTTTTAGTGACATCAATATGCCTGTTATGGGTGGTTTTGACATGATTCGTGAGATCAAGAAACTTCCGGGGGGAGCTTATATTCCTATTGTTATGCTAACAACTGAGAATAATGACGAACTCAAAAATCTTGGACGTGAGCTTGGTGTTAAAGCTTGGTTACTCAAACCTTTTAACAAGGAAAAATTTCTTCTTGTTCTTAAAAAATTAAGCCGATAAACACATGAAACTTCCTTTTCAAGGACTAACCATTCAAGAAGTCGAAGAGGTACAAAAATCTTTATTGATTTGGCTCTCTGAGAAAGAGCCTGATGAGATACTGGATCTTTCTCGTATTGAACGTATTGATATGTGTGGGATTCAGCTTCTCCTTTCTCTTCAAAACTCACTTCATGAACAGGGAGAACCTCTTTTGTTGTCAGGTCTTTGTGAATTTCTTCGTCAATCAATAGAATTGAGTGGTTGCGCACCACTACTTTTGGAGTCTTCTCATGGATGAAGAATTAGAATATTTTTGCGAAGATGCCAAAGATCAGCTTGGGTTTATGGAACAGGCACTTATGGATGTGGTAGAAAATGGGGTTGATGATGAAGCTATAGGGGCGATTTTTCGCGCAATGCACACGATCAAAGGGACAGCAGGAATGTTTGACTTTGATGCCATTGTCTCCTTTACTCATATTGCTGAAAATCTCTTGGACTCAGTTCGACAAAAAAAGATTACACTCACAGAAGAGATGCTAGAGCTCCTTCTTGCAGTAAAAGATCATGTCGAAACTCTTATTGCCTCGGCAATTGCCAAAACTCCCCTCACGCAAGAGATACTCGATCATGATGCCCTCTTGCGAAATTCTCTGCTCGAAGCACTAAGTGTCCCTTCCACTCAAAGTAGTGATAGCACTATTACGCCATCTATCACGCCCCATGAAGAAGAAAAAGAAGGGGTTTGGCATCTTTCTCTTCGACTTAAAAAAGAGTTCTTTAAAACAGGGATGGATCTTCTTTCAATTTTTGAGTTTTTTGGCTCAATGGGGGAGATTATTACTATTCTCCCTATCACCCAATCCATTCCTACCCTTGAGGAACTTAAACCTCTTCATCCTTATATTGGTTTTGAAATCTTTTTTCTTTCCTCCGCCTCCAAGATAGAAATTGAAGAGATTTTTGAGTTTGTGGAGGAAGATATTGATCTTATTATCCTCTCTTCTGATGATTCCAACGCTCTAAAACAGCTTATTCAACAACGTCCTGAGATTGCCGCTGTTTTACATGAGGCATCCTTATATGACCAAACGCTTCACTCAGAAAATGTGCAACCAATAATCGAGTCTCCAATCATTGCCCCTCCCGTTATAAAAGCTCCTGCCGTATCAACACTAATTTCTCCACCTATCGAAAATAATGAAGAGGCTATTAAACATCTCGCTCCAAAAAGTACCTTTTTACGGGTTGATTTTCAAAAAATTGATCTTTTAATCAATCAAGTCAGCGAAATGGTGATAGCCAATGCAAAAATTGCAAAATTAGCTGAA
>CANMHZ010000015.1 GCA_947497635.1 Helicobacteraceae bacterium
TTCAAGGTGGGTGAGAAGCGTATTGTCCGTGTTATCTTGGATGAGCAGACGAACCGTCTTGTAGGAACCGAGAAAATCAGTGCGGCACTGATCGACGCACCCAAAACCTTTTATCCTAACACCCCTGTCACTTTTATGATTATCGCCAAAACGCCTATGGGGTACAAGGCGATTGTTGATGATCGTTACGAGGGGATGATTTATGCGAATGAGGTTTTTGAGACGATTCGTTCGGGACAAATCAAAAGCGGCTTTGTGAAACTGCGCCGTGATGATGGGAAACTTGATCTTACTCTCCAAAAAGTTGGAAAAGAAAAAGCCAATGATGCTAGTGATAAAATTTTTAAAATGCTGACTGACAATGGGGGAATGCTCCCCTATAACTACAAAAGCGATGCCGAACAAATCCAAAAGAAATTTGGGCTGAGCAAGAAAAATTTTAAAGCGGCGTTGACGAAACTTAGTGACGCGAAAAAAATAACCATCAAGGAGAACGGAATTTATGGGATATAGACCAAAAAAGAGAGCGTTTATGAATTTGCAAGGGCGACGTTTGTCTTATATGGAAGATGATAAGCTTTATACCCTTGTCAATTTTGATCGTAGTGAAATGACATTGGAAGTTATCATCAAAGATGGCGATGAAGAGAGAACTGATCCGAAATATCCCTTCGCTCATCTCCCTAAAAATATGAAAAAAGAGCTCAATCCTCTCTAAGCGCGTTTGCCTTATTAAACCGTTTTTTTGTTACAATACTTTTTTATACACAAAGGAATTTTATGCACCGTATCCCTCTTATTTTGGCAACTGCTGTTACCTTTGCACTTGCTGCCCCTACCACTCTTGCCATCGTTGGTGGTCAAGCGATCACCTCCAATGATGCTAGTGCTTTTATGTCCAAGGCTATCCCCGGGATGACGTTTGATAAACTTGATCCAAAAATGAAGCGTCAAGTCGTCGATCAGCTCATCAATCAGACCCTTATCAAAGAGGAAGTGGTTAAAAGCGGTATTCAAAATTCTCCGCAGTTTAAACTCGCTTACGCTGCTTTGCGTGATGATCTTGCCGTTGATATGTGGATGAAACAACAAATGGGGAAAATCACCGTCAGTGATAAAGAAACCAAAACTTTTTACGATGCCAACAAAGCAAAAATGCAACAAAATGGCAAAACTGTCCCTTATGATAAAGCAAAGTTAGAAATTATGCAGTTTGTCAAAATGGAAAAATTCAAAGCCCAAATGACAAAAACAACGGAATCACTTCGCGCCTCTTCTAAAGTCGAAGTTAAACTTTAATCTACCGCTTATCTCTCAGCTCAAGTCCGAGCTTGAGAGCTTTCTCAACCTCTTCTTTATAACGTGGATTCGCGGCTCTCAGTGCTTTTTCAAAATGTAAAATAATCTTCGAATCAGTATGAGGATGGGTACACAATTTTTTCAGTAAAGAAGCATACTTCTCAAATCCACGTTCTCCACTTCCAACGTCAATAAATCGCTTAATAATAATATTCACTGCGTGATTTAGTTCACCGTTCGTGGAACTGGAATGATGGATAATAGCTTGGAGAGATTCAAACGTTACAGGAACAATAATTTCAGGCACACTCTTTCTTTTGGAACGTCCAATCCATACATAAAGCACCACGAGAAATATTAAGATAACGAGTAAAGTTCCCATAACAAGAAGAGGAGTTGTTTTGTCCATAAAATCACTTTGGGTTAAATAAGAGGGATTGTAGCAGAAAATTGAGGAAGTAGGCTGTAATTACCCATTCCCAAGCTAGTTTGCTTAGGAATAAAAGAATCTAAATTACCATTTAACTTCGGTTGTTAACATATAAACTGCTTTTGATTCACCCGTATCAGATCCAACAGCATAAGTTGATGCTTTTGCAACCGTATATTTTTCATCAATAAATTTTGCTGAACCAATAAAGCTTACATTTTTATTCATTTTATACGCTAAACCAGCGATAGTTTTTGTCCCTTCTACACTTGAATTCATAGCAATACCATTTACTTGGCTGTCATCGATTTTATAGTTGTCATAACGTCCAATAACAGTCCAATCTTGGAATGGACGGAATTCAGCATTCACTGAATACCCTTTGTATTCACGCTTACCCCAGTTTGCAGCGGTTGCTTGATTTTGCGCGTCATCGTTGGCGATAAAGTATTGCGCTGCAACCAAGAATGCTGGTTGGTTATAGACAGCATGGATACCATAAATAGAACGATCATACTGCCCTTTGAGAGCTGATGTACTAACTTGATCTAATGTAGCACTGTCATCTTTATGATTTTTAGACATCAAACCGTAGGTTGAAAGATTTGCATAGGTATCTTTGGTACGGTCGTTTTTACCCACTTTTGTACCATCACCCAAGATATGACCTGTCAAACGCCACTCAAGTGAAAGCTCTTTACTATTTTTTTGGTCAGCGGCTGCTTTATCGGCATGGTAACCCTCACCGTTGAACATACCGATTTCAGAAGAAAAATTTTCAGTTTTTGTTTGCAAATTGAACCCAAGGTCGGCAGAGTTTACGAGGTCAACGCCCGATTCTGTAGCAGTCCCTTTTTCTTCGAGAACAACTTTATTGAATGAGCGGTAGTGCCAAGCATTGTGCTCTTCATAGTCAATCCATGGACGGTGGGCAATACCAATTTCTACACCTGTATACGGAAGAACTTTATCAAGATAAAGGTAAGCATACTTAACAAAGCCATTAGCAAAACCGTTACGAGCTTGAGTAACTGTCGTTGTCGCTGTTGCTGTTCCTGATGACGGTGTTACAGTCGTTGCTGCGGAAACAACTTCATTTGAAGCAAGCTCTTTTGTTGCATCCAATGTTACACGAAAATAATCTTTATCATTAAAATAAGCTTTTACTTGAAGGTAGTTACGGCGCATTTCAAAACCAGTTGAAGTTGCTGCATATTTTGATTGATCACCATTTGCAACAGTTTTATCCGTTGAGGGATTTGCCGATGTCAAACCAAAATAATGCGTACCGCTAAACTCAATCTTTTTCGCTTTAGATGTTACATTAGTGAATTTCTTTTGTGCATCTTGATATTCAGAAAGTTTTGATTCCTGATCACGGTTTGCCATATCAACAGTTTTCGCATCAACGAAATCACCCATCTCTACGCGATTTTCACCCGCAGTGGTAAATACTTGACCTGTCTTAGGGTCACTAAAGAGAGTCATAGCGTCAGCATACACTACGCTAGACAACATTACCGCAGCAAGGGCAGAGAAAGTTACTTTTTTCATTGGTTATCACTCCTGATTTTTAATAACGGTATTGTAGAAAAACAAGGTTACCTTAATGTTACGATTACAAAATGATTACGATAAGGGAAATGAATAAAAAATAGGAGATAAAAAGACCTTAAAACATACGCAAGGAGGGGCTAACAAGCTTTAAAGAAGAAGGAAAAAGGAGAAAGAAGAATGTATCCCGTATCAAGTACGGGATAACGAATAACAGGTAATTATTTACCTGCCCAGTACTCACGTACCAAGTTTGTTGTTTCCACAGGAAGAGCAATGTAGCCTAGTTTTTCAGCAGCTTTATCACCGTTACGGAATGAATGGTCGAAGAATTTGATAACTTCAGCATTCACGTCCGCTTTTTCACGAGGAAGCAAGATAAAGGTTGCCGCTACGATAGGATAAGCGTTCCCTTCTTGAAGGACAAGTGAACTGTAAAAGTGATCTTTTTTAGACCATTTTGCTTGCTTAACGGCATTTTGGAAGTTTGCTGTTGTTGCTGTAACCCATTTGCCGCTTGCTGTTTGAAGAGTAGCTGCTGAAAGGTGATTTTTCTCTTTGTACGCATTTTCGATGTAGCCGATAGAATATGGAGTTTGTTTGATAAGGTTTGTTACACCCTCATTTCCTTTTCCGCCGACACCTACTGCCCAACCGATTGCTTTACCGACACCGAATTTGCTTTTCCACATTTTAGATGCGTCGCTCAAATAGTCGGTAAATACGTACGTAGTCCCTGATCCATCTGAACGGTGAGCCACGATGATTTTTTCAGCTGGAAGGTTAACACCTGCATTGTCCGCCATAATTGCTGCATCATTCCACATTGTGATTTTACCCGCGAAGATGTCGGCTACAACGCTATTTTTGAGTTTGAGTTTTTCATCTGCAACACCTGGTACATTATGCGCTACTACGATAGAACCGATAACCGCTGGAAATTGGTTCAATTTTGCGGCATCAAGCTCTTTTGGCGTCAATGGAGCATCGGTAGCACCGAAATCGACAATACGTTCAGAAACTTGTTTGATACCGCCACCTGAACCAATAGATTGGTAGTTTACACGTACATGGGTTGCTTTTTGGTAGTTGTATGCCCAATCATAGTAACAAGGTGCTGGAAAAGTTGCCCCTGCGCCGTTGATTTTATCCGCTGCAATCATTGACGTTGCTGCTACTGCTGCTATTACTAAGCCTTTGGTAATGTTTTTGAACATAAGTAAAACCCTTGTTTGGAATATTTAAAGTGCGAAAGTGTAAAGGGTTCTGGTAACGATTAGGTTACAAGAAGAATAGGATCTCTGTAACCTCCTTGTTATCTAAATCTCTTATAATCCTCCTTATTATTTTTATATAAGGTAACCCAATGCTCCCACGTTATGAAAACAAAATGAATGATATTCGTTCTCAACTCTCAGAATTGGTCTCAAATATTATCCTTGCTAGTGAAGAGACGTTAAAAGGATTTGAAGAGAATGACGATGCTCATTATGAGCTCTCTAAAAATTATTTAAAAAATCTTCAAAACAGTGCGAATACTATCGATAATGAAATTATCAAAACGTTTGCACTCTTTGGCCCTGAAGCGGAAGAGCTTCGTCAACTGGTTGCATTTTTGAAAATGACCAATGAACTGGATCGTATCGGTGATGCGGTTAAAAAGTACAATCGACGGCTTCAAGAGCATTGTGTGAGAGGATGTGATCTTACCGTTCTTATTCCAACCATCATCCAACTGCACAAAACGACCCTGAATGCGCTACAATACATCGCTGCGTGTTTGCACGCAATGGATGAGTGTGACACTGAAGAACTGTATCGTAAAGTGATGGTTGAAGAGTCCAAAAATGATGACATTTTTTCTATTATGGAAAAAGAACTTCTGAATAATATTGTTATTTCGGGAGAACTCTCTGTTGAATATGTTAAAATTTTAGGAACACTTCGTAAACTTGAACGGACAGGTGATCGCACGGTCAATATCGCTGCCCTTTTGCTCTATGCTCAAAAAGGTGGCGAGATACGAATCTACAATTGAGGAAAAGAAAGGAGCTGGACATTGGAAGCGTTGATATTAATCGTTGAAGATGAAGTGGATATTCTCGAACTCATCGAATTTAATCTCTCCCGTGAGGGGTATGAGACAATAGGGTTCCTCAATACCAAACGGGTTGCCAAAATACTCGAAGAAGAGGCGGTCGATTTGATTCTTATGGATCGTAATCTTCCAGGGGCGGAAGGATCTGAGTTTGTCGCTTCGCTACGTCAGCGTGGAATACAAACCCCTGTTATCTTTATCAGTGCAAAAGACAAAGACAGCGACATCGAAGAGGGATTTGAGCGTGGAGGAGATGATTATCTCACCAAACCTTTCAGTATGAAAGAACTCGCACTGCGGGTCAAGGCGATTCTACGTCGGACGAAAAAAGTTTCCGATAGCGGAATGGTTGTCTATCGGGATATTAGTCTCAATCTCCCTGCTCGCACCGTTATGATCGACACTCGTCACGTTGAACTCACCAAGCTTGAGTTTGATCTTCTCTACACTCTTATTTCCAATCAAAACGTTGTGTTGGATCGAGATACTCTTCTCGAAAGCGTGTGGGGTGGGGATGAAGTGTACCAAGATCGTACCGTCAATGTTGCTATTAACCGTCTCAAAGATAAAATTGATCCCGAAAAGTCCAAAGAGTATATCAAAACAGTGAGGGGAGTCGGATACACACTGTGTTAAGAATTCATCAAGTCTTTTTTCTCAATATTTTGGGGCTTTTTGTTGCCTCGTTGTTGATCGCTTCCCTTATTAGTTTTTATACCCTCAAATCGATGGTCATTACCGACAATGAGCAACGTCTACTTCAAACTATCAATCTTCTCGTTCCCCAAATCACAACGTCACAAAATTATGATGCACTGGCACGCTCCATCGCAAAAAAAAGTGATTTTCGTGTTACTATCATTGATGAAAACGGGACAGTAATCGCAGAAACGAATGCCGATAAACGAACGATGGAAAATCACTCGGGGCGTATTGAGATTATGGAAGCGATGAGTAACCCGTATGGGATGGTTATCCGACATTCCAAAACGCTCAAAACCGATTTTATTTACGTCGCTCAGAAAATTACCCTGCCCAACAAAACTCTTTACTTTCGTCTCTCCACCGACTTGGGTGGAGTGATGCACCATTTTTATGAGTTATGGTTTAAACTCCTTCTCTCCTTTGTGATTTTTATCCTTATCGCATTAATGATCGCTTACAAAATATCGAAAAAAACACACCAT
The DNA here is from genome assembly GCA_947497635.1 of Helicobacteraceae bacterium. Lineage (GTDB taxonomy): Bacteria > Campylobacterota > Campylobacteria > Campylobacterales > Sulfurimonadaceae > Sulfuricurvum. The sequence goes on from CANMHZ010000015.1 coordinate 6,569, forward strand.
GATATTGGACAGATCACTCAGTATCTCAATGCAATTGCGGAGAAGAATTACCAAGCTGTTCTCAAACCCCAACATTTTCAAGAATTTTTGACTATCTCCCTCTTACTCAAGAATTTGGTCAAAAAACTGCGTAACCGAGATAAACAAAAGCGTAAATATACGGCTCGATTGAGGCTCATCAACAAACAGCAAAACGATATCCTCTCAGCTATTAGCCACGAGTTCAAGAATCCTATCGCTGCAATTATGGGATACGCGGAAACGCTCCATGATGATCCCAAAATTGATAGTAAAATTCAGGCTAAGTTTTTAGAAAAGATCCTTTCCAATACCCGTAAAATCACCCTAATGCTTGATCGCCTTACCCTCTCCGTCAAGCTTGAGAATAATGATCTCTCCATTAAACCAACCCATTTTGATCTGGGGGACGTGTGTGCGGATACGGTTTGCGTCTTGCAAAGCAAATATTCAAATCGAAGAATCCTCTTTGACACATTTCACAAAACAGTGTATGCGGATAAAACAATGATAGAGATGGTCATTACCAACCTCATCGACAATGCCCTCAAATATTCCGAAGAAGAAGTCGTACTGAAACTCACTGAAAATATGCTCACGGTTACCGATAGAGGGATTGGTATTGCCCCCGATGAACTCGAAAAAATTACGAATAAATTCTACCGTGTTCAAAAAAACCGTTGGGACAACTCGATGGGATTGGGTCTTTCTATCGTCAGCTATATTCTCCGTCTTCACGCAACAATGCTCACGATTCATTCTACTCTTGGAGTGGGTTCCACATTTGGATTTTCACTCAATACTCTCGTAGAGTCCACAAAAAAATCCTAGTGATACTCTCTCTACACCCCTCTATCGAAGACGTATTAGAACGATTAAATGCATACGGGATCAAAGCGATTATCGTAGGGGGATATGTACGGGATGCGCTCCTGCGCCTAAGCACTACGGATATTGACATTGAACTCTATGGTGTCACTTCCATTGATCAGCTCGAAAAGATTTTGAAAAAGTTTGGAAAAGTTAATCTTGTCGGTAAAAGCTTCGGAGTTCTCAAACTCTCCTACGCAGGCTATAATCTCGATTTTTCTCCCCCCCGTATCGAATCCAAACGGGGTTTTGGACACAAAGGGTTTGAGATACACTGGCAAAATGATCTTGATTTTACCACCGCCGCCCGTCGCCGTGATTTTACGATCAACGCTATCGGATATGATCCACAACTTCGTACTTTTTTAGATCCCTATGGAGGGATAAAAGATTTAGAGGCTAAACGCCTTTATTATGTTGATAAAACAACGTTCGGGGATGATCCGTTGCGTGTTTTGCGTGCCGTACAATTTGCCGCACGGTATGAACTCTCGTGTGATACAAGCTTAGTAATTTTGTGTCGTGAGATGATTGCGAATGGTGCTCTCGAAGAACTCCCAAAAGAGCGAATTTTTGAGGAGATCAAAAAGTTGCTACTTCTGTCCCCTAAACCATCTCTTGGATTTGAATTGCTCAAAGAGATGGGGGGTCTCTCATTTTTTAAAGAGCTCCTACCTCTGGAAACGACACCGCAAGATAGTTTCTCTCACCCCGAGGGGAATGTCTGGATTCACACCCTTATGGCACTGGATACCATGGCAAGTCAAAAAACGGGGGATACAAAACGGGATTTAATTCTACTCCTTGCCGTGCTCGTCCATGATATAGGTAAACCGTGTACGACAATCCTCCACAATGGTATTCTAAACGCCCCCAAGCACGCGGAGGAAGGGGTCGAAATCGCACGAACTTTTTTGGAACGCTTTTGTACCGAGAAAGAGTTAATAGAGCGTATCCTCCCTCTTGTACGTTATCACGGAGCTGTTCGTAAGCTTTTTCAAACCAATGCAAACGAGAGTGCCATCCGTCACCTCTCTACGCATGTCATACTTGATGATTTGATCCGTGTTGCTCAGGCTGATTTTTATGGACGTGCTTTTGATGGGGAGAGACCGACGTGTTTTGAAGCAGGAGAGTGGCTTTTTAACTGCGCGAATACTCTAGGAGTTTTACACGCACCCCCTCCTCCCATACTTTTGGGGCGTGATCTTATTGCGCTAGGGCTCTCCCCCTCTCGTGCGTTTAAAACACTTTTGGAGAATGCTTATACAGCGCAGCTTGAGGGTGTTTTTACTACCCATGAGGAGGGGATGGGGTGGATTTCTAATACTTCTCTACGTCCGTTTTAAGGTGTGTCATACTTCAAACTCATATTGCTACATCCAAGTGAATTACCGCCTTGGCACGCTTGCGCATAATAAGTAGCAGCTTTATATTTATTTTGTGCGATACCTTCACCCTTTTCATACAATACACCAAGTTGAAAACATCCTTCGGCGTTTCCATCATTACATACTTTCGTAAACGCTTCTATCGCCTTGAAGTAATTCTGCTTTTCTAACGCCATTTTTCCTTCTTCCAGCGTATTTGCAAAACACGTTGAAATAACTCCTGTGATCATCAACGATGATACTAATACCAATATTTTTTTCATAATTTAAACCCTTTTATTTAATTTTTTGTCTATATCAACAACGATCCATTTGGTAATTACTTTTTAAGGGCACTCCTTTGGTCTGATTTGATAGGAAAGATACTGACCGAACAGGTCATACCTGCCGAGAGAGTTAAACCTTTGGGAACTTCGTCGATATGAATATGGACTGGAATTCGTTGTGCTAATCGAACCCATGTAAAAATTGGATTGACATTGGCTAAAAGTCGCCCATCCGTCACATTGTCACGATCAGCGATACCACTGGCGATACTTTCTACATGCCCTTTAAGTGTATATTTTGTTCCGAGCATCTTCATTTCAGCTTTATCACCAATATGGATAAGTGAAAGCTTATGCTCCTCAAAATAACCATATACCCAAAATGATCCTCCCGTAATAAGAGCTAAGCGTTTTTCACCCACTTGAACATAGTCCCCTCTTCGCAAAAGAAGATTGGATACCCAACCATCCGTAGGTGCACGAACAGAAGAACGCTCAAGATTAAGTTTTTCAGTTTCTACTTGCGTCATTGCCTCTTCATATTTGGCATGAGCTATTTGAGCTTCATATAAGGCATCATCACGGTTTTCTACCGATACAATCTCATCATCCGCAGCATTCCGTCGCTGTGATTGGTGTTTTTTCATCTCATATTCAGCTTTGCGTGTTTGAGCAATTGCTTGCACCTCATGTAAAGCATGGTGAAAGCGTTCTTCATCAATCTGATAAAGGATTTCTCCCTTATGGACAAATTGATTATCAATAACACAAACACGACTCACAAGCCCTCCAACATCGGGAGCTACCATGACCACGTCAGCACGTACACGACCATCTCGTGTCCATGGACTGTTCATATAATTATCCCAAAGCATCAATCCCAAAAATACGGCTAAAGAAAGCACCGAAAAAGTGATGGCAAAACGCAAAAACTTTGATAATTTATTATTCTTATTCATTTCAAATCCTTAACGATAAATAAGTAAGCATGGAATACTAAACAGACAGACGAATACCGCCGTCCGAAACAGCCCAGGATGCCAAACATAATTGTAGATTCCACCATCCGACATCAAACGATCCACTAAAATCTGCATAACCGCTGTTGCAACGAATATGGGAAGAAGTGTCGGCATTTGAATCCCTGCTAAGGTTATATCTAACGGCATGAGTCCTCCTTTGTAATGGGAAAGGTTGTTGAGTTATGCACTACGGTACGTATCAGAGAAAATTCGACAATAAGATTTTCAAGATGTTTTAACTGTATCGTTGTACTCGGACGCTCAGAACTTCGAAGCGTAGTAATGGTCTCTTTTAAATCAATCAATAGTGATTCTTTACTAGCTTCCAGCGGTGTCTCAAAATAGCACCGAACCGACTCCAACGCACTACCAATATATGGATACCGAGAGTGAGGATAGAGCCGATGAAGGCTCCTTCGAATCGTCAAGATTGAGCGTCCAATCTCAAGAGTTGCAAGGAGCCACTCAAACACAAGACGGCTAGAACGCATATTGAGACGTCCCTGTGTTGAAAACTGTTGCACAAGATCTCGTCCTGTACTCTCCAAAGCACTTCGCTCTACATTCAATGCACCCACACAGGCACTGACAATTTGACGGCGTAATATTTTTGCAACTCTCTGCTGTGTCAACGAACACGACCAAAAATTGACCAACAAATAGGCAAGACCACCAAAGACAACCCCGATCAATGCCGCCAAAGAACTCTCCAAAAATTTACTTGGTTCGATTTTATAATAAGGGTCAAGGGCGCATTGACTCATAAACATAAAGACAAATCCAAAAGTAAAAATGGGTAATCTCGGTCGTGTCGTCATCCATCCAATGAACGCAAATACGGGGGCAAGAAGGAGCCCGAGGGTCAAAAGATCAGAGGTGTATGCAGGAATGAGGTAAAAATCATATAAAGCTGCAACGATAAGGGCAATAACGGAACCTTTAAAAAAGTCTTTTACCCCATCAAGAGGACTGGGCAATGTTCCAAGCAACAATCCGATAACAACCGCCATCGTGATCGTTAGCGTAGCATAAGGCCATCCAGTTAGAATCCAAAACAGCATGGTCAAAACTAATACACCGCTTCCTCTAAGTGCTGCCAAAGCGACCAAAACATTATCCGTATGGGTTGAAAATTGGACAATACGACTAAGCTCAGTGGATGCAGATCCTGACACGCGGTGTTTTAAAAGAGAAAGGTAAGTGGCGCAATGATTATGCAACTCATTGAGTAAACGGAGGATCAGATATGCCGCTGCGGTAAAGTCATCTTGATCTCCAAATAAGAGTCGTTCGTGCTCATAGTGTTCCTGAACACGACTTTTTGCCTCTAAAAGTTTGGATAGAAGATGATTCAAATCATCTAACGTCAATACTGTTTCGGGGCGACTTTTTAATGCCGATGCAAGAGGAGTATACAAACGTTCCAATGCCTCTAAAAGCTGTTTTTTCTCATCCTCTTTGATCGCAACAACGATACTTTTAAGGGAGTGAAACGTCGTAGAGAGATTCATGTACTCATGATTGAGGTGGGCGTAGTGTTGACGCTCTTTCTGGTCACTTCCACTTTCAAAACTGCTATTGACACGAACAGCATTCAGCCCCACAACCCCATTTGAAAATCGGCTGACGGAGGGATTAGTATCATCAAATGCAGCAAAAACCAATTTTGGATCGGATAACGTGAAAAGAACATTACGAAATCGCTCCTGCTCACTCGCTATTAACGAATCCAGAAGACGGCGAGGAAAGATAACATCACTGATCACCGTCGCACACATAATTCCAATAATAACTTCAGAAAAGCGAGAAACAGCAATGTCAAAAACCTCAAGTGGCGTTTCAATAACAGGAAGGGCAACGATACATAATGTGTATCCTGCCAAAACAAATCCATAGAATTGAAAATTACGATATTTGAATCCGGCAGCCGTCGTCAAACCAATCCAAAGGGCAAAAAATGTCATAAACCAAATAGGATCCTGTGAAAACATTCCAATAATTACAAGTGAAATTCCAACTCCAGCAATCGTCCCCAAAACACGATAATAGCTTTTGGCAAATACAAGTCCACTTTGAGGTTGCATAACGATAAACACGGTAAAAATAGCTGTTCGAGGATCTGACATATTCAAGGTCATTGCCATCCATAAAGCTAACAATGCCGCGATAACCACCTTAGCCATATACATCAGAATCGGGGCATCCATTGAAAACCACTCAGAGAGGGTTCTTTGCCATGGGAATGTTTTAAAAGAACGAAAAAGCATATTAGCGACTTGCATCATTGTCCTCCTTGTC
>CANMHZ010000016.1 GCA_947497635.1 Helicobacteraceae bacterium
CTGCATTTCTTGGTTCATTAGTAGTTATCCCTCTTGTTTTGATTGGACGAGCTTTGAATCAAACGACGATGGGGTTTATTGCTGCCCTTATCGGTTCTGTCGCTTATAGCTACTACAACCGTACAATGAGTGGCTATTACGATACCGATATGCTCAATATTGTATTCCCTGTATTTGAGATCTATTCTCTTATCCTCGCCCTTACCCATCAGCGCAACCGCTATCTTATTCCCATCTCTCTTTCAATAGCGCTCTATCAATGGTGGTATCATCAAGCGTATTCTCTGGATACAGCTCTCTTTATGATAATCATTGCGTATGCTATTTTCTTTGATCGCAAAAATAATTATATTTACAAAATAGCTCTTTTTATCCTCATCGGAATTTTATCCCTCCCTGTTTGGATGAAACTTATAATGGCTTTTGCTATTTTCTCTTTTTTCCATTTTCAACCCAAACAGAATGAAAAATGGTTTTGGGCTCTTTTTGCAGGGGTTGCACTCTTGTATTTCGCAACAGGGGGGATTGATCCGATTTGGGGACAACTCAAAGGGTATCTTGTTCGTGAAAAACTATCCAATGATGATGGCTTACACTTCTTTAACGTAGCTCAAACGATTCGTGAAGCAGGACTTATCCCCTTTACCATTTTTGCCGAACGAATCAGCGGACATACTATCACCTTTGTACTCGCATGTATCGGTTATATTCTTAGCCTTATCGCGTATCGTCCCCTTATCATCACCCTCCCCCTCGTTGCACTTGGATTTATTGCCATGTCAGCAGGTCTACGTTTTACGATCTATGCCGTTGCCCCTATGGCTCTTGGGTTCGCATATTTATTACTGCTCATCATCCAGAGTATCGAAAAACGTTGGCTACAAATCATAACCCTCTTTGTTTTCACGGGAGTTGCGCTCTATCCCAATTATCTTCATATCAAAGAGTATATGACCCCCACTGTTTTCACTACACAAGAGGTATCGATGCTAGATAAGCTCGAAAAAATAGCAAGCCGTGAAGATTATGTTATCTCCTGGTGGGATTATGGTTATCCTATTCGCTACTACAGTGATCTCAAAACACTTGTTGATGGGGGAAAACACACAGGTGACGTCAACTATCCTGCTAGCTACATCCTCACACAACCTCAGCAAAATGCAGCATTTATGTCACGATTAGCCATCGAGTATACCGAAAAAGGGTGGGAGAACAATAAAACCGCCATTATCGCCGAAATGCTCAAAGATTCTAAAGCCGATAGTGTCGATGATATGATGGTCAATCTTCAGCTTAATCCAACCTCTCTTCCTAAACCGACCCGCGATATTTATCTCTATCTCCCTCTTCGAATGATGGATATTCTCCCTACTGTCACCCTCTTTAGCCATCTTGATCTCAAAAATCCTGATAACAAAGAAGAACAGCCTTTCTTTTATGCTACACAACAGATACAAGATACAGGAAAAATAATTGAGTTGGGCAATGGAATCTCAATCCTCAAAGAGAAAAGCATCCTCAAAATGGGGAGTCAAGAGATCCCTATCAAAGGGTTTTATGAAGTCGGCTACAACAAGGAGAACAAGCTTCAGGTGAAGGAACAGCATCTTGCTTCCGAAGGGCTGAATGTTATTTACATGGCAAGCTATGGACGATTTGTAATTGTAGATGATTTTTATTTCAATTCTACCTATATTCAGATGTTTGTTTTTGACCATTACGACCCCAAATTGTTTGAGCCTGTCTTGAGCGATCCGATGACCAAAATTTATAAACTAAAAGTATGACTATGCAAAATTCTCGCCTCTTCCTCTCCCCCCCCGATATGAGCGGTCGAGAACAAACGTATATTGCGGAAGCGTTTGAAAGCAATTACATTGCCCCTCTTGGTCCGATGGTAGAGCGGTTTGAGCAAAGTATTATGAACCTTACCCATACCCCAAATGCCCTCGCCCTTTCATCTGCTACCGCCGCACTTCATCTTGCCCTTCGTGTATTGGGCATTGGGGCAGAAGATATTGTCCTCGCCTCCTCGTTTACCTTTATCGGCTCCATTGCCCCCATCCTCTACCAAAATGCCACCCCCTATTTTATTGATAGCGATACAAAGAGTTGGAATTTAGACCCCACTCTTTTAGAAGAGGCGATACGCAAAGCTCCCAAAAAGCCCAAAGCTCTTATCGTAACCCATCTGTACGGTCAATGCGCCGATTTGAAACGAATTTGTGAGATTTGTACGGCTCACGACATTTATCTTATTGAAGATGCCGCCGAAAGCTTAGGGGCTACCTTTGAACGTCAACAAAGCGGAACCTTTGGGATTTTCGGTGTCTACAGTTTTAACGGCAATAAAATTCTCACGACCTCAGGGGGTGGAATGCTTGTTTCTCCTCATAAAGAACTTATTGATAAAGCCCGTTTTTACTCTACTCAAGCACGTGATGATGCCCCTTATTATGAGCATACCGAGTTTGGATACAACTATCGCCTAAGCAATATTTTAGCGGCTATCGGAGTGGCACAGATGGAAGTATTAAGTGAACGAATTGCAAAAAAACAGATGATTTTTGAGTGGTACCGTGAAGAGCTAAAGAACATTAATGAAATTTCCTTTATGCCCTCTCTTCCAAACGCCCAAGGAAATCGTTGGCTCACTACCCTCACCTTTGACCATACCGATCCCGAAAAAATCCGTCTTGCATTGGAAGAGGAAAATATCGAAAGCCGTCCCTTGTGGAAACCAATGCACCTTCAACCCCTTTTCCAAGAAGCTTTTCGTATCGAAAATGGGACTTCTCAAAGCCTCTTTGAAAAAGGGCTTTGCCTCCCCTCTGGAACCAAAATGTCTCGTGCTGATGTAGCAAGAGTCTGTAATCTCCTTAAAAAGTCTCTTGCATGAGGAGATGGCTACGCCCGAACAGTACCAACCGTATCTCTTTTTTTATCCTGGCTGATACCTTTTTATCCATCTTCACTCTCTATATTGCGTATCTTCTTCGCTTTAATTTTCAGATACCCAACGAGTTTTTAACTCCATTTTTATCCGTTTTTTTCACTCTGCTAGGACTCAAACTTCTCTTTATTACTCTCTTTAAGAATTACACGATTATCTGGCGTTTTTTTGATTTGAGCGATGCAAAAGGGCTTTTTCAAGCCCATCTTGTAGCATATACTGTATTTGGCTTGATTTATAACATTTTCCCTGAACCTTTTTCCCCTTTTCCTCGGAGTGTTATCATCATTGATTTTCTCCTCTCCTTTACTACTCTTGGTCTACTACGATTTTCAAAACGTCTTCTCCTCGAATCACGTCGCGATATTCATAATTATAGCACCACCCTCATCGTCGGCATTTCCAATCACACAGGCAACCTCATCAAAAGTACCCTTGAAAATTCCAATGATTATTACCCCCTCGCCATCCTTGCCCTCCAAGAAAAAAACTATAATATGATCGGTTCTACAATCCAAAACCTGAAAATTATCGGGGTTGAAAAGCTGCAAGAGACGATCAAAACCCACCATATCACCACCGCTATCATCGACGGGTCCCTCTCTGACACCTATTTGCGTGAAGCGTACCAACTCTTGAGCGATGCAGGAATCCAAGAGATCAAACGCTCACGCTTACTGGATGAGTCCCACAACACCATCGAATCGCTCTCTCTCGAAGAGCTTCTCGCCCGTCACCCCAAAGATCTTGACCAAAAAACCATTGGAACATTCATAGAAGGAAAAACCGTCGTTATCACAGGAGCGGGGGGGAGTATCGGAAGTGAGATAGCGTTGCAGTGTCAAAAATTTGGAGCAAAAGCCCTTGTTTTGATCGATAACAGTGAATACAATCTTTATCAAATAGGGGAAAAGCTCCCTAGTACCTCCCTCCATTTAACCAATATTTTAGACAAAAAAGCTCTTGATACCATTATTGGCTCCTCCAAGCCTGATATCCTCATCCATGCCGCCGCCTACAAGCACGTGCCTCTGTGTGAAGCAAATATCCACGCGGCTATCACGAACAACATCATAGGAAGCCGTAACGTTATCGACAGTGCTATTGCCCACGCTGTTTCTAAGATTGTTATTATCTCAACCGATAAAGCGGTACGCCCTACCAATATTATGGGGGCAACAAAACGGATCGTCGAACTCTACGCCCAAAACGTTGACCCAAAGAAAAGCGAAATCGTTTCCGTCCGTTTTGGGAATGTTCTAGGCTCCAGCGGAAGCGTTATCCCCAAATTCAAAGCCCAAATCGATAGCGGTGGACCCATCACCCTCACCCACCCCGATATTACCCGCTATTTTATGCTGATCGGCGAAGCGTGCCAACTCGTCCTTCAAGCTGCCGCTATTGCGAAGGGGGGGGAACTCTTCATCCTCGATATGGGAGAACCGATTAAAATTATTGATTTGGCACGCACCATGATTCGCCTCTATGCAACCAAACCAATTGAGATAGTCATGAGTGGCTTGCGTCCGGGAGAAAAACTGTACGAAGAATTATTAATTGATGAAAGTGAGCAAAAAACGGTGTTTGAATCAATATTCATCGCCCGTTCATCGCCCTATCCGATAGAGAAACTATGTGACGATATAGAAGCATTAGAAGGGAGCAACACTCCCGTTGAAGCGTTGCAAAAAATTGTGCCAGAGTTTAAACCCTCCAGCGTATAAATTATAACTCTGTTTTTAACGCGGCACCATTGGAAGCATTGGAAACAAGTAAACTATAGCGTTTAAGCCATTTGGACTTAATCTCTTTTTTGAGCGGTTTCCAGTGAAGTCGTCGTTGTTCAAGAACTTCATAGCTAACATTGAGTTGCAAGAGATGTTTATCGACATCAAGACTGATCTCATCCCCATCCTCAACAAGTCCGATCAATCCCCCCTCAGCTGCTTCTGGACTCACGTGACCGATACTAGCTCCCCGAGTCGCACCCGAAAAACGTCCGTCGGTGATAAGGGCAACGCTCTCACCAAGCCCCATACCCATGATGAGAGCCGTAGGAGCTAACATCTCCTGCATCCCTGGACCACCTTTTGGTCCTTCATAACGGATAACGACAACATCGCCCGCTTTGACGTTATGACCCATAATCCCTTTGATCGCTTCATCTTGAGAATTAAAGCAGATCGCTTTGCCTGTAAACTGACGCATATTTGGGGTGATTCCCGCTGTTTTAACAACTGCCCCCTCTTCCGCAAGATTCCCGAACAGAATCGACAATCCACCCACAGGAGAGAAAGCGTTTTCATTGGTATGGATGATATTAGTATCTTTAATCACCGCATCTTTGATCCGTTCACCCAAGGTCTCACCGGTAATGGTCATTGCATCAAGATGCAAAACACCACCACGACGACTTACCTCTTTCATAACAGCATTGACACCGCCTGCACGGTTAATGTCATCCATGTGCACTGTTGAGAGTGACGGAGAAATTTTCGCAATATGGGCAACTTCTTGGCTAATTTTATTGATTTGGGTAATATCGAAATCAACTTCTGCCTCTTTGGCAATACTCAACAGATGAAGAACCGTATTAGACGAACCACCCATTGCCATATCAATAACGAACGCATTGTGAATTGCTTTATCGTTAAGGATATTGCGCATATTCCATTTTTCGCTGTTCTCGTCTTTGACCATCTCAACGATCCGCTTTGCTGCTTCTTTGACCATTGCAATACGCTCAGGAGTCATCGCCAAAACCGTACCATTTCCAGGAAGTGCTACCCCCATTGCTTCACAGAGAGTATTCATCGAATTTGCCGTAAACATCCCAGAACACGATCCACCACTCGGACACGCCTCGCACTCGATTTCATAAAGCTCTTCATCGGACATATTGCCATTAGCGTGTTGACCGACCGCTTCAAACGCTGTCGCAAGATCAATCGCTGTTCCATCTTTTTTGTGCCCTGCCTTCATCGGACCACCAGAGACAAAAATGGTTGGAACATTCACACGCAAAGCACCCATCAACATCCCCGGAACGATTTTGTCACAGTTAGGGATACAAATCAACCCATCCAGCTTGTGGGCGTTCATGACCGTCTCGATACTATCGGCGATCAATTCACGGCTAGGAAGGGAGTACAACATCCCATCATGCCCCATAGCAATCCCATCATCAACACCGATAGTATTAAATTCAAATGGAACACCGCCAGCCTCACGAATCGCCTCTTTGACAATACGACCATACTCTTGGAGGAAAAAGTGCCCTGGAATAATATCAATATGAGAATTGGCTACCCCAATAAACGGTTTATCGAAATCTTCATCTTTTAACCCTGTTGCTCGGAGCAAACTACGGTGAGGAGTTTTGTCAAACCCTTTTTTAATTGTATCACTGCGCATAAATATCCTTCATTTTACTTTTGATTTTTCTATATTATTATAACCAAACTCCACTTTTTTCTAAAATTATCGAAAACCTCTTTACAACACTTATTTTTTTTGGTATACTTCCACTCCACAAAGAAAGTGCGGGAATAGCTCAGTGGTAGAGCACGACCTTGCCAAGGTCGGGGTCGCGAGTTCGAACCTCGTTTCCCGCTCCATATATCTCAGTTAAAGTATTAGAAATAATTTTTTAACTGAGATATTTTTTGTTACCGTTGCCCGGATGGCGAAATCGGTAGACGCAAGGGACTTAAAATCCCTCGGTGGTAACACTGTGCCGGTTCAAGTCCGGCTCCGGGCACCACAAATGGATGGTGGCATGGCCAAGTGGTAAGGCGCTGGTTTGCAAAACCTTGACCCCCAGTTCGAATCTGGGTGCCACCTCCAAATTGTAAGATAGTCTCATTTTTATACGGGTCACTGGCAGAGTGGTCGATTGCACCGGTCTTGAAAACCGGCGAGGGTTAAACCTCCTAAGGTTCAAATCCTTAGTGGCCCGCCACATTTATTTTACACACTTCCCTTATTTATTAATAATCTTAATCTTACCCTTCAGTTTTGTCAAAACAATTTTTAAATATTTTTACGCCAATCTTTCTTGCTCTTTACTCAAAACAAAAGTCTCCATGTTTAAAAAGAGCAACACACGCATCAACGACATCAGCATCAAGCTTGCTTCCTCGTTCTTGGGTAATAATCTCCATTGCAACATCCACTCCTAATGCAGCGCGGTAAGGACGATGGTTACTAATCGCTTCGACAATATCAGCAACGGTTATGATACGTGCTTCAAGGATAAATGTGCTAAAAAGAGCGTTGACTAACTTATCTCTGGTCGTTTCTAGCAAAATCACCGCCGTGAGGTTGGCTTGGACAATAGCCCTTTTTCATTGACGGTACAATAACCGATAGGGGCTAAGTCATAGAGGTCACAATAGCGTACTCGTTGCACATCCAATTCCATTTGCGTCCTACGCAACTCCTCATTTTGTATCTCAAGTTCTATTTGATGAACCCGTAATTCATGGAGCATCTGCTGTACTTCATTGAGGGGGAGTGATTCAAAAGGTCTTAGCTCATTTTCACTTGCAATTTTTTCGGCCTTACTTCGCAAATCAGATTTTGATGTTTGTGAAATAGCTTCTCTTTCTAAATGTTTGTCCATTGACTACCCTTTATAAGCACTTATCTGTCAATTTATTCACTCTTAAAAGTATTTTATCGTAATATATTGCTTTTAAGAGCTGAGCTTGAGTATAATGGCTCATTATGACAATAACGAGGGAGATGCACGATGGGATGGTTTAGTGATGATACGGATTTAAAAAATGAACTCGCACAAACAACACAAGAGTGTGAAAGATTAAAAGAAGAAAATAGCCGATTACATGAGAAACTTCATGAACAAGCTCTTTATATTCAAGAGCAAGACACGCTAAATATCTCTAAAAATTCTTCTGCTATTATGACCTATCAGAATGAAAAAATCAAAAAAAATCTGGTCGACATTCAAGGAAATATAACCTCATCTGTCGCTTCCTCAAAAGAAAATATTACTCAATCAACATTATTACTCGAAAATATTGTTGCGCTAGGAAGCAAAGCGTCAGGAATTTCTGATACCCTCGAAGGACTGAATCATTTAGCCCTTGATTCGATGGAAACGGTACAAGCGCTTTCTCAACGTGCTCAAGATGTAGCTAGTATTTTGGGTCTTATCAAAGATATTTCCGATCAAACCAATTTATTGGCACTCAATGCCGCAATTGAAGCAGCTCGTGCAGGAGAACATGGTCGAGGATTTGCCGTAGTTGCCGATGAAGTACGAAAGTTAGCCGATAGAACCGACAAAGCAATCGGTGAAATCAATATTTCTTTGCAATCGATGAAACAAGATGTATCGACAATCGGTGAAAAGTTCGAGCAAATTCAAGGACATATCAATGTCTCCAACGATGCTATCAGCCATTTCAGCAATAATATGGAAAGTAATGTTGAAATGATGAAAAAAACATTTAACAGTACGTCTCATACTGCTGAACGTATTTTTATGAGTTTGGCGAAACTTGATCATGTTATTTGGAAAGTCAACACCTATTTATCTGCGGTAACAAGCAAAGAACAATTTGGCTTTGTCGATCATCATAACTGTCGGCTTGGAAAATGGTATTACGAAGGGGAAGGGGTAGAGTTTTTCAAAAAAACATCCAGTTATTCTTCACTTGAGTCTCCTCATTCAATTGTTCATAATGCCACCCATAAGATTTTCGACCTGATAAAAACGGATGAAATAGGTTCTGCACAGTTGATGAGAGTCTTTGAAGAGATGGAGCATGCGAGTGAGGGAGTGTTTAGTATCTTGGATCGGATGTTGCAAGAAAAAGTATAATAGCGAGTTTAAAAAAATTAAAAAGATGTGAAAATGATGACTATTTTACTTGTAGATGACAGCAAAATAATACGAATGCTCCTCAAAAATGTTTTAACGATTTCTTTTGGGTCTACTACTACGTTTTTAGAGGCAGAAAATGGGGAAGTTGCTATTAAGAAAATGGCAAGCACCCCTGTTGATCTTATGTTTTTGGATTGGAATATGCCTGTTATGAATGGGGAGCAAGTGGTCGATATCATTCGCGCTAATCCTACCTATAAAAATACTCGTATCATTATGGCAACAACAGAAGGCGGCAAAGAAGGGGTATTGCGAATGCTCAAAAAAGGGGTCAATGGGTATCTTGTAAAACCATTTCAAGAAGCTTCTATTCTCAAAGCCGTTGAAGTTTTACGATTGCGCCCACTTGTTACTGCACCCACCAACTGCGCTACAAAAGAATAAAAATGAATCGCGTCGATAATGAGCACTTTTATCAAGTAGGTATTCAAGATCATGGGTATACTCCGCAAGGGCTACGTTGGCATTCACGTGAATCACAGGAAGTTCGGTTTGATCAACTCGTGTCACTTTTACCGTTCGATACCCAATCAATCGTCGATGCGGGGTGTGGCTTTGGTGATTTGTGCGGCTATATCCGTTCTCGGGGAAAACACACCCTCAGCTATATTGGTCTTGATGCCCTCGATGTTATGGTTGATGAAGCATCCATGCGAACCAAAGAACCTATCTATCAATGCGATATTCTCGCCGATCCCCTCCCCGAAGCAGAGTTTTATCTTTGCAGTGGAGCCCTCAATATTCTCACCCGTCACGCTTCCACCCTCTTTCTTCGACGATGCTATGATGCGTCCACACGCGGCATAATTTTCAATTTCTTAGAGGGGACAAAACAATCAAAAACGTTCAATTATCTACAAGCATCTTCCCTACAAAAATTGGGGGATAAACTCGGTGCACGAGTTGTTTTTCGCCGCCATTATTACGACAATGATTGTACAGCAGCCTTTTATAAATAACTTCTCTTAATACGGTACGATTTTTGCTTGTAGTAAAAGTGTGTTATAGACACCAACTTGCAAGAGGAGTTCAAGATGACAGTCAATAGTAATGCTATGATGGCTAGTTATGCGTCTCAAATAAATTCGAATACCAACTCGAACAGTAAAGTACAGTCGCAAAGCGGTGCGAGCGGTACATGGACAGGAAATACGCAAAGCACGAGTCCCGATTTTAGTGCCATTGCACAACAGTTTATGGCATTGCTTGATACCAATAAAAGTGGTTCAATTGATAAAACTGAATTTAGTCAAGCGGCGCAAGCACTGTCTAAAAATAGTGCCAATAGCACTCAAGTTGATAATGCTTTTAGCAAAATCGATGGAAATAGTGATAGTCAAATCAGTTCCGATGAGATGTTGAAAGCACTCAAAGATGCAATAACAGCACAAGCTCAAACACAAACGCAAAAAGGGCATCATCACCATCAAGCCTCTGTAAATCCTGCTGATTTAACCTCACAGTTAACCCAATCTACCACATCAACACAAGAATCATCTCCTGCCAATGAGATGCAAAAAGTATTGTTCAATAAAATAATGGCAGCCTACGGAAGTTCAACAGCAACAACAGGATCAACAACTAATATTTCGGCATAATAGGCAACTGAGAAATTTTTTATTAAGTGGTATAAATGAGAAGCTACAAACATATTTTGGGTGTAAGTAGTCTCTTATTCGCCATTCTCCTTAGTTATCTCTATTTTGATCGTCCACTTGCCCAATGGTGCAAGCAATATTGTATCGGTAGTTGCCACACTTTTTTTGCGACTATCACAACGGTTGGGATGTCCAGCCCTTATTTAATCGGATCAGCATTACTTTACTTCTATTTCCTCTATTTTAAAAAAGCTCTACCTTTTTCACATCATGCACTTTTTCTCTTTTCATCGGTAGCTTTTGCTGGAATTGTAACCGATACTCTAAAAGTATTTTTAGGTCGTTTTCGTCCTTGTATGCTATTTGAACAGGGACTTTATGGTTTTGATTTTTTTCATATACAATTGGCAACAACCTCCTTCCCCTCTGGTCACACAACAACGGTATTTGCAGTGGCAATGGTTGTTTCACTTTATGGGTCAAGATGGGCGGTAATAGCGTGGAGCGTGGCGGTTGCAGTGGGACTGAGCCGCATTATGTTGAGCGCCCATTATCTCAGCGACGTTATAGCCGGGGCAGTTGTTGGTATCCTGAGTGTAAAAATTTTAGTCCACTATTGGCCAAAGAGATGGGGATTAGATACAAACTAAATTTACGCTCAAAATAACTCTATTTTAGTAGACAAATCCCAGTCCAAAACCTAACCGTTGCCCTTCATGATTACTATCGCGATATTCGGCTTTGGCGACGAGATGCGGGGAGAAGAACCAGTTTATCCCTGTTGCACATGCGGATCCCCCTAACGCTTCAGGGGCTAGGGCCTGTGCTGGCTGTGCGTATTCGGTGTGTGCGAATACAATAGCTTGGCGATTTTTCAGAATGAAATAGCGTCCTACATCGTATCCGATCGTCATACTCGCCCCTTGAGCATTTTTGGCAATCTCAGATCCTGCTGCTATTTGAACACTCTCACTATTGCTAATCCACCCTTTAGACATAATTGCCATAGCTTCCCACCCATTTTCCATACGCATCGCCGCATGAGCCTCAAAGAGCGTTGCTTGTCCGCTTGAGCCTGATAAGGGAGTTGTAACAATACTGCTCCCGATTAAGGTTTTTTCGATTTTTCCATACTCCAAACGGGCAAGCCACCCTGCTTTTCCTCCACCTGTCAAATGGGACTCTTTGCCCTGTAAAATCCAACTCCCCTTATCCAAGTTTTTCGCATTCATTCCACTCATTGCACCGAACGTCAACGAATACTCACCCCATTTTTGCGTTACAAGCGCCGCTGTTTCATGCCACTCCGTAGGAATAACCAAATGTTCAACACGAGAGGGCTCTAATGTCAGAAAATAAATCGGTTCATGATAAAGATTATAGAGCCCGACGGGCATGTGCATTTTTCCCAATGAAAGATCCGTCTCTTTCGTCACTGCCGTATCGAGAGAAAGAACCTCCAGTTCTGCTTCAAAAACACCTCCATCCTCAGCAGGGTGAGCAAAGCCGATCCCAAGATTCACTTTTACCCGATCATTTAGATGAATCGTTGGTTCCACCATCATATTGGTAATTAGCGTACTTTTATCAGAGGGTTTTGAGAGTACATATCCCTCTGCATAACCCCCTATCGTGATAAGATCCTCGGCTCCAAATGCACATAGTTTGACGATCAAAGTTATCAGTAAAAATTTAAATAGCATTTCAACCCCTTTTATTATGATAACTATACTCAATATTAAATATATTCTTCCTTAGTCTTTATCGAAAGCGTGTTATTATTCCCTAAAAAGATCCGTTTAATGCACTCTTACACTTCTTTGAAGCTTTCCCTAATCACGATACTC
>CANMHZ010000017.1 GCA_947497635.1 Helicobacteraceae bacterium
CATCCCGTGGATTTGCATAATTGAATCGTAATCAACTTCAGGGAAAATCAACTGCTCGGTCAAACCGAAGTTGTAGTTTCCGCGACCGTCAAAACCGTTGCGTGGAATACCACGGAAGTCTTTAACACGTGGAAGTGATACAGAGATCAATTTATCCATGAAATCGTACATTTGAGCACCGCGAAGGGTAACTTTAACACCAACCGGCATCCCTTCACGTACTTTAAAACCAGCTACTGATTTACGAGCCATAATAACAGAAGCACGTTGACCAGCGATGTTGCTGATTGTATCTTGGATACTTTGGATCAATTTGTTGTCTTTCATGGCGAAACCACAACCGACTGAGATGATCACTTTTTCAAGCGCAGGAACTTGCATTACATTTGCAATTCCAAGTGCTGTTTGAAGTTCTGGCTTAAGAGCCAAATATTTATCTTTTAGTCTTGCCATGATTACGCCTCAACTTTACGGACATTGGATGCATCAACAGGCATCTCTTTGTTCAAAAATCCGCCTTGTGGATTTTGCTCAGTAGGTTTGATCGCTTTTTTCGCAACACGAACACCCTTAATGATTACTTTGTTTTTCTTAGGCATAACTTGAAGCAATTCTGCTTTAGTACCCTTATCATCACCGGCGATCACTTCAACAATGTCGCCTTTTTTGAAATTAAATTTTGCCATCATACAACCTCTGGAGCAAGGGATACGATTTTCATGAAACCTGCGTAACGAACTTCACGTCCGATAGGTCCGAAAATACGTGTTCCAACAGGCTCACGTTTTTTATCAAGAATAACGGCTGCATTTTCGTCGAAACGGATCAAAGAACCGTTATCACGGTGAATCTCTTTTCTCGTACGAACAACAACTGCTGTTACAACTTGACCTTTTTTTACTTTACCGGTTGGAGTCGCTTTTTTAACAGAGGCAATGATAACATCACCAACTGTTGCATAACGACGTTTTGAACCGCCAAGAACTTTGATACACATGATCTCTTTCGCTCCTGTGTTATCCGCTACAGCTAAACGAGTAAAACTTTGAATCATGCGCTTACTCCTGCTTTAACAAGAGCTTTAAGACGAAATGATTTGCTCTTACTCAATGGTCGGCATTCGATCGCGATGATTTCATCACCAACGTTGAGTTGGTTGTTCTCATCATGAACCATGTATTTTTTGAAACGTTTTACCGTTTTGTGGTAGCGTGGGTGCATAACGCGACGCTCAACAACGATTGTTGCTGTTTTGTCTGCGCCATTTGTAACGACGATACCTTGAATCTCACGTTTATGTGTCATTGATAAACCCTTACTTCACTGCGCTAAGCGCGGTGTTGATACGTGCAATATCTTTTTTCGCCGTGCGAAGTTCGCTCGTGTTTGTCAATTGCATCATTTTTTGCTTAATTTTCAAAGTGAAAAGCTCAATCTTTTTCTCTTTGAGCACACCTTGAAGTTCAGCAGCGGTTTTACCGTTTAAATCAGTATATTTCATTGCTCATCTCCAATGTTACAATTTTGGTTTTGAACGGAAGTTTTTGCATCGCTAGCGCTAACGCTTCACGAGCAAGAGTCTCTTCAACACCACCCATTTCAAAAATGATACGGCCTGGCTTAATGTTCATAACCCATTGATCCACAGCACCCTTACCTTTACCCATACGCACTTCAAGTGGTTTGGCAGTCAAAGGTTTAGCAGGGAATACACGAATCCAGATTTTACCCGTACGTTTAATGTGACGAGTAGCTGAGATACGAGCCGCTTCGATTTGGCGAGAGTTGATACGTCCCGCTTCCGTTGCTTTGAATCCGATTGAACCGAATTCAAGTTTATTTCCACTAGAAGCGTAACCACGGTTACGCCCTTTCATTTGTTTACGATATTTCGTACGTTTAGGCATTAACATGATTAGTTAACCTTTCGACGAGGGCGACGTTGTTGATCATCACCGCGCTCTTCTTTAGATTCTTTGGCTTCTGGTTGAATCCCTTTAGTGAGAACCTCACCTTTGAAGATCCAAACTTTGATACCGATTACACCGTAAGTGGTGTGAGCTTCTGCAAAACCGTAATCGATTTTCGCACGAAGAGTATGAAGAGGAACACGTCCCTCAAGATACCATTCAGTACGAGCGATTTCAGCACCACCGAGACGACCTGCAACAGAGACTTTAATCCCTTTTGCGCCCGCACGTTGTGCATTTTGCATAACTTTTTTCATCGCACGACGGAAAGCTACACGTTTTTCAAGTTGAGTTGCAACATTTTCAGCAACGAGTTGTGCTGAAGCCTGTGCTTTTTTCTCTTCTTTAATGTTAAGCGCAACTGGTTTGCCGATTAATTTATTAAGAGATTCTTTGATCTTCTCAATATCAGAACCTTTTTTACCGATAATGATTCCCGGACGAGCAGCGATGATCGTTACACGAAGACGCTTAGCTGTACGTTCAATAACGATGTTACTCACACCAGCATAATAGAGTTCTTTTTTCAAAAATGTACGGATTTTATGATCTTCACCAAGAGATACCGCAGCTGTTTTAAAGTTAGGAAACCAACGAGATTCCCAGTTGCGGTTGATACCAAGACGAAGTCCAATAGGATTAACTTTATGACCCATAATTATTTACCCTCTACTTCTACCAAAATGTGCGCAGTCGGCTTTCGGATACCAGACGCTGTTCCACGTGCTCGTTGCGTAAAACGCTTCAATACTGGACCATTGTCAACACGGCATGATTTAATAACACAATCTTCCGCTTCGATACCGCTATTTGCTACTGCTGATGCAACAACTTTAGCGATGATTTTTGCTGCTTTGTTTGGAGTAAACTCCAACGCTGCCAATGCTTGTTCTGCATTCATACCTTGTACTTCGCGAGCGATCAAACGAGATTTAGTCGGAGATACGCGAACGAATTTTAATAGTGCTCTTGCCATACCTCTTCCTTATTTCCCAATTTTCTTTTGTACAGAACCTTTATGGCCCTTAAACGTACGTGTCGGTGAAAACTCACCGAGCTTGTAACCAACATGATTTTCTGTTACGAAAACTGGTACAAACTGACGGCCATTGTGGACAGTGAACGTCAAGCCGATCATATCTGGCAAGATCATGCTACGGCGTGACCATGTTTTGATAGGCTTGTTGCTTTTTGTCTCTTTGGCAGCAATCACTTTTTTCATAAGGTGTCCATCAACGAATGGTCCTTTTTTTACTGATCTAGCCATACTCTACCTCTTCGGATTTGATTTACGGCGAGTAATAATAAGTCTATCACTTGCTTTTTTATGACGTGTTTTAGCACCTTTAGTTGGTTTACCCCATGGAGTAACCGGGTGACGTCCTGAATTGGTTTTACCTTCTCCACCACCATGCGGGTGATCGATAGGATTCATCGCAGAACCACGTGTTTGAGGACGGATACCCATATGACGAGAACGACCTGCTTTACCGATAACGATATTGATATACTCTTCGTTTCCGACAGTACCGATAGTCGCCATACATTCACCCAAAACATAACGCATTTCGCTTGATGGAAGACGTAGTGATACGTATTTTCCCTCACGACCCATGATTTGTGCTGAAGTTCCTGCTGAACGAACGATTTGTCCGCCTTTGCCTGGTTTTAGCTCAATGTTATGAATAGTAGTTCCCACAGGGATATTCATCAGTTTCATAGCGTTACCGACTTTGATATCCAAACCGCTCTCAGCAGAAGTGATTACATCACCTACATTTAACCCTTTTGGTTGAAGAACATAACGTTTATCACCATCAGTATAGTTAATAAGAGCGATACGACAGTTACGGTACGGATCGTACTCGATCGCTGCTACTGTACCTGGAACACCAAGCTTATTACGTTTAAAATCGATAATACGGTAAAGCTTTTTAGCTCCCGCTTCTTTATGACGTGACGTGATACGTCCGTTACTGTTACGTCCTGCATGTGCTGGAAGTTTTGTCAACAATGACCGTACAGACGCTTTTGCTGTAATGTCAGAGTTGTCAACATTCGTCATAAAACGTCGGCTAGGAGTAGTTGGTTTATAGGTTTTGATTGCCATAATTACACCGCCAAACTATCGATTTGTGCGCCTTCTGGAAGCTTAACATAAAACTTTTTAAAGTTATTTTGCTTACCAGTAAGACCACGGAAACGTTTTACTTTTCCGTCTTGGTTTAGTGAGTTAACGCGTGATGGAACAATTCCAAAATACTCTCTAAACACCTCTTTAAGAGCGTTCTTAGTCATACGTGTTGACGTTTGAACTACGATGACGCCCTCTTCTTGAAGACCTAAAGTCTTCTCTGTATACAGGATCGATTTGATATCAGTAATATCTGCCATCTTAGCTCTCTTTCGTCAGATTTTCCCATACCGCTTTTTCGATAACCACCGAACGGTATGTCGCAGCCAAAAAGGCGTTGAGTTCATTCTCTTCTATAACGTACGTAGAAGCAATGTTGCGGAATGCAAGATAGGTATTCTCATCGAGAATCTGTTTTACCAACAATGCGTCACGTACGTTCAATGTGTTGAACAACGCTAAAGCATCTTTAGTTTTACCTGTTGGAACGTCAATCGAATCAACGATAAACAATTTACCAGCAGTTGCCAAAGCATCCAACGCACATTTAAGCGCCAATTTCTTTTGCTTTTTGTTGATTTTTTGATCGTAGTTACGTCCAGTGTTTGGACCGTGAGCTACCGCACCACCAACAAATATTGGTGAACGACGTGAACCAGCACGTGCGCCACCCTTACCTTTTTGAGCCCATGGTTTTTTACCACCACCGCGCATCTCAGAACGAGTCTTAGCTGACGCAGTATTTGAACGGATACTTGCTTGGTACGATTTAACGTACAACCAGAGGTTATGGGTATTAATACCGCTAAAACTCTCAGGCAATGCCAGTTCAGAAGCTCTTTCGAATTTTTCGTTTAAGACAATAGCACTCATTGTTTAACAACCTTTACTCGACCTAGCGCACCGTTTGCACCTGGGACAGCGCCCACGACAACCAATACACCGTTTTGTGCGTCAAAAGACATCACTTGATTTTTTACAGTTACTAATTCGTTACCGTATTGACCAGACATTTTGCGTCCTTTTTGGACTTTACCTGGCCATTCGCGGTTACCGATAGATCCACCAGTACGGTGAAAACGGTGACCGTGTGCGCCTGGTCCGCCGGCAAAATTCCAACGTTTCATAACGCCGGTAAAACCGCGACCTTTGGTGTTGAATGCACTCTTAACGACTTTTGCGTCCGCTAGAGGAGTCATATCTTGATCACCTGCTTCTGTGTTGGCAACTTCCAATGTAGCGAATTTGTTGAATTCAGCAGAAAGGTTATATTTCTTTTGCTGACCCTCAATTGGCTTATTGTGTGCTTTTCCTTGGCTATATGCTACAAGAGCTACGCCATCTGCAACAGTACAAACTTTTACTTCTTTTACTTTTAAAAGAGTAACCGCTTGGCTGTTTACACCGATTGTTCGGCTCATACCGATTTTTTCTACTATATATTCCATACCCACTCCTTACTTGTCCATAGAGCGAACTTCTACGTCCACTTCCGGAGCCAAGTCAAGCTTCATTAATGAATCAACAGTGTCAGGCGTAGCTGATACGATGTCGATCAAACGTGCGTGCATACGAATCTCAAATTGCTCACGTGAACTTTTGTTAATGTGAGGTGATTTAAGAACCGTATATTTACGAATCTTGGTTGGCAAAGGTATTGGTCCACGGATTTCCGCACCTGTACGCTTTACGGCTTCAACGATAGAGGCTACTGAACGATCAAGTACACGGTGATCGTACGCTCTAAGTTTCAAACGAATCTTTTCCATAATGTTTTCCTCTATAAAGAACTCGTCAGTCAATGCTGACTATAATAAGGCAAGGTGAATTATAGCAATATAAGGGGGTTTGGTCAATGATTTTGGGAGCAAAACTGGATTTTTTCTTTAATTTGTTTCCTTTTAATAAGGAATAGTTTAAAATAAATATCAGTTATTGGCTCGTATTTTGTCTGCCTATAAAAATATTTACGCAAGGTGACGAAGTTAATTGACCTCATTTCTAATGACCATCTCGATTGCATCTGAAGAAACTGGCTTATAGTAATAAAAACCTTGAATTGAGTCAATTCCATTATCTCGCAAAAACACCATCTCTTCATGCGCCTCTACCCCTTCCGCGAGTACTTCCATATCCAATCCTTTTGCCAAGGCGATGATTGTCTTAACAATAGTCTGATTTTTAGGCTGATGCATAATGTCTCTAATAAACGATATATCAATTTTTAGTTTATTGATTGGAAGGTTTTTTAGATACGATAATGATGAATATCCCGTTCCAAAATCATCGATTGATATGTGGAATCCCATAGTACGTAATTCATTCAATATGATAATCACTTTTTCGGGGTTTAAGATGATGGAGCGCTCAGTGATCTCTAGTTCTATCCATTTTGGATCACATTGGGTTTCATTGAGTATTTCATTTAACGTAGCTATAAAATGGGTGTGTACAAATTGACGAGCTGCTACATTCACCGCTATACGCCCCACTAGAATACCCGAATCAGCCCACTTTTTTGCGGTTTTAAAGCTCTCTTTTAATACAAAATTACCAATTTCGATAATGAAACCACTCTCTTCAGCAATCGGTATAAAATCTGCGGGAGATATTGCTCCTTCAGGTGTAAACCAACGGATAAGTGCTTCAGATCCTACAATTTGATTACTATTTGGGTCAACCTGTGGCTGAAAATAGAGGGTAAACTCTTGATTGAGGAGTGCTTTTTTTAAATTAGTAGAGAGGGTAATATGAAATAATGCATCATCAGTGAATCGTGAATTGAAAAAACTATAGGTATTTTTGCCGTTTTGTTTGGCATTATACATAGCAGCATCAGCATTTTGGAGTAGCTCTTCCGTTGTAGTCGCGTCGAGCGGATAAAGAGCAATTCCGATGCTGGCGGTGATATAGACATCAACATTACCAATCTTGAACGGCAGATCGAGCTTCTCGGTAAGATCACTCATATGCCGATGGAGGACATTTTGATCTTTGTTACACGATAATAGTATCACAAATTCGTCTCCTCCAGTGCGGGCGACAAAAGCATCATCAGGAAGAATATTTTGCAGTAGTTGCGAAAATATTATCAGAAGCTGATCTCCAAATCGATGTCCATACGAGTCGTTGACCTCTTTAAATCCATCGAGATCAATAAACATAAGTGCAAATGGTCTCTCTTGCGTTGTTTTCACTTCCAATAGTTCGACAAGAGAAAGACGATTGGGCAGACCTGTAAGTGTGTCATGGTGTGCCATATAGTCAAAACGGTTTTTTTCTTCATTTATACAGTATTCATGCTCTTTTTCTTTTGTAATATCCTCAAACGTAATAACAGCTCCGACTTGCTCGTTATCATATGTGACAGGTGAAACAGTAACATGAACCGGAAAATCAGATCCACCTTTGTGGCGGAAGCGGTGTTCGATATGAATGGTATCCGCATTTAATACGGCCAATCTAAGCCGGTAATCTTCAGCTGTAACGTCTTTACCGTTGTAGTCATTATAATGGAATAGCTCATGTGGAAATTGCCCTATGACCTCATTCTCTTCAAGCCCTAAAAGTTTCAAACCTGCCGCATTAATATAGGTACAACGATCTTCTAAATCGACGGCATAAACTCCTTCACCGATATTGTCAAATATAGTTTTATGCTTAAGAAGCTGAATCTCATTTTGCTTGCGTTCAGTTATATCGCGTGAAATACCAAATAGTCCGAGCAACGATCCATCTTCGTTATAAATAGGACCTTTCGTTGCCCAAAAAACTTTCTCCTCACCACCAAGCGTGCTAAGATGCTCTTCTTGACTTCTGATCACTCCATCTTTTAAAATATTTTGATCGATATCCCGAAGTACTTTTGCCCCTGCAGGAGAAAAGAGCAGTTCATCAGTATTCCCAATAGCTTCATACTCACTTTTTCCCGTTACATCAGATGCACCACGATTAAATAATAGGTATTTCCCTTCAAGATCTTTGACAAAAATCGCATCGGGTGTACTATTGATAATGGTATGGAGGAGTAGACTTGTTTTTTGAAGCGAATTTTCAAGTTTGAAATTTAGCTCTAACGTTTGGATACGTTTATTATATTCTTTGAATTGTTCATTCAAAAATCTCAATACTAAAATATAAAGGAGGACAGCTGTAGTTGAGACGTAGAAAAACCCTTTATAGGTCTGAAGGATTTTAAGCTCACTATCATTTTTGGCTAAGTTAGCAACCATAGTATCGGAAAAGTAAATCCATAAAATACCGATAACGAAATACAGTAAAGCAATAAAAATAGCACGTTTTTTCGGATATCTAGCGGTCAACATTAAATCTTCTTAATATAAATATATCATTGATGATACCACAAAAATAATCATTGTAAGCAAAAAAGTTAGCGAGGTCATCAGAGTAAGAGAAGATAATTGTTACATAATTCTGTACACTAGAAGATTGGTGACAATACGTAAATGAGTTGATATTTGATTCAAGTGGTTATTTTAGGAAGTTTTGATTGGTTGCGGAAGCAGGAGCTCAATTATTCGATTCTAAAAAAATGATTTTATTGTTTTAAAATAAACACAATCACCTGTTACAGGGGGTTGTAATGGATTTGCCACTTTGTATAATCGTGTACTTGACTATAGACAGCTAAGAGTTTGGGGGAGTATGTGAAGAAGAAATCAGCAATAAGTAAAAGAATTAGATAAAAAATGTTATTTTGCAACTCAATTGCAACACTAAAGAGATATACTTTATAAAAATGGTGAGTAATGCTTATTGTTTTGTAAATCATACCAAGGATGGATACGTGACAAAAATAAAATATGCAGCCCTTTTAGGGATCACATTATTACTGAGTGCTTGTAGTCAAACTACGGTTGTGCCTACAGTGCTCACAGAACCGACATGCACTACATGCAATGAAGAACCGACACATATAGTAAACCAATGCGCAAAGAAAGTTGCGATAATTAACTATACGGATTCATGTGGAGATTGTCAAAACGCATATGCGGTAACCGTTCGCAAATATAGTTGTTGTGCAGCACAAGGATGTGACAAATGAAAAAAATCTTAATCTCTTCACTTTTAGCCACAGGATTATTAACTTCATCGGTATATGCTGAAGGTGTTTCGGATAACATAAATATGTATACGAATTATCAAAATGCGGCTGGCTATTTAAACCAAATGGCAAGTTCAATTGCAGACCAATTGAGTCAAAATAAAGACTTTGCTGATTTAAAAAATACTCCGATTGCCGTTATGTCAATCGTAAATCTTGAAAATTTCAATGAAATCACGAGAACAACTAATCTTGTTACTGAAAATCTAATTCACGAAATGCAAATTCGTGGATATAAAGTGATTGATTTCAAAGCAATGCCTACGATTAAAATCGGTTCAAATGGGGGTGATTATCTCTTCTCAAGAGATTTAAGTGATTTGCATACTAAACAAAACATCAATTATGCACTTTCAGGGACTTACTCATTTTATAATGGTGGTCTCGCACTTAATCTTCGTATTGTGAATCTTCAAGACAATGTTGTTCTTTCTACTGCGCAAGTATTCATTCCAAAAAGAGTTATTCGCGAAATTGAACGTGATTCGCGCGCATATTCTTCAAATTTTCAAGAAGAAGCAGTAGTCGCTCCATTTGCTATTGATATTACAAAAAGATAAGGTCTTTGAGTAAAAGGCATTTTTGGTCTTTTACTCAAGTTAAGGGGTCTTTTTCATAAGGACAACATGATTATGAAACAGTTTATATATGCCACTACAATATCAGTAGTATTCTTATTGAGTGGATGTTCATCTCATGCTCCCTGCTGTTGTTGTAATAGTCCCGCGTATTCGGATATTTCTCCACAATCTCACATTGTAATATTACGATCGGCTGACAAAGATGATAAAAAGATAAATACCAAAGAGTCCTTATCCCCTACAACAAGTTCATCCATTGAGACAATGTTACCTATTTCAAATGAAGTAAATTTATCTTTAAATGATACGAATAAACTTTCAAGTATTTATTTTGATTTTGACAAATACACTATTCGTGATGACATGCGATTAGTCTTAAAAACTAATAGTGTGCTAGTTCATAACAGAACAATTAAACTCGAAGGAGATTGTGATGAATTTGGCAGTGATGAATACAATGATGCTTTAGGTCTAAAACGTGCGAAGAGCGTTAAAGATGCATTAATTGAATTAGGAATCAGAGCAGATTCAATTAATATCATTTCACTAGGAAAGCATAACCCAGTTTGTTCAGAAGCAATAAGAAGTTGTTGGTCAAAAAATCGTAGGGTGGATTTTACTTTACAAAATCATATTTAAATTTATTTATAGGATACCATTCATGAACAAGCTAGCTGACAAATTCATTCTTGATCTAATACCTACTTTGGTTAAATCATTTCCTGAGCAAAAGAGTGTTAAAAAGAGTATCAAGTCAATTGATACAAAGCAAAAAGATGAAGATTCCTCCATTTTCATTGATGATAAGCAAGAAGAATCCGCTTTGGATATTGCGTCATTACCTCGTTATGCTGAAGCAAAATCAACAAGTATGTCTGAGTGGGCATGGACGAGCGATACAACATCAGCTGCTGTGAAATCAACTAGCTCAACCACTACAACAAATACATCAGGCTGGGGATTAGGAAGCGATACAACGGCTACAGTAACAGTCCCTACTGCATCAACAGGTATATCGGGCTGGGCATGGGCAGGTGGTGCATTGTCTGCAATCGGAATTGGTGTCGCCGCAGGTGGTGGAGGTGGTGGTTCAACTCAATCTACAGCTACTGATACAACCGCGCCAGTAAAACCAACAATTAGTACAGTAGCTGGAAATGATGTGATTTCTGGAGCTGAAAAAACAGCAGGAGTAACTGTTATTGGAACCGCCGAGGCTGGGTCAACCGTCACTGTCGTTTGGGGAGCTACTACGAAAACAGCTATTGCAACCAATGGAACTTATAGTGTTGCATTTAGCTCATCTGAAATTCCTGCTGATGGTACGATAAATATTACTGCTACTGCACGAGATGCTTCCAACAATACAAGTATAGCTGCTACGCATTCTGTTACGGTTGATACATTATTAGTAGGATATTTGATTGATAGTGCTGTCAGTGGGGTTGATTATTATATCAATGGTGTTAAATCGGGTACGACTGATATAAATGGTAAATTTATGTATCACGCAGGCGATACGATTATCTTCAAAGTAGGAAATGTTACGATTAGTGATGTTAAATCAACTGAAATAAATGCTGATAGTAAAGTTCTACTACAAGATTTAGTTGGCGTAACAAGAACAAATTTGACTGATTCTACCGTTGTGAAGATAGGTCAATTTTTACAAACACTTGATAATGATGGAAATCCAAGCAATGGTATTACTGTTGATACTACAAAATTAGCAACAAATGCCTCAGGTAATTTAGTAACTGCTACTATTAATTCATCTCTCTTTGCAACTAATGTAACGGTGGTAACTGCAGATGCAGCACTGACACACCTTGGAGCAAATGTGGGCATCGTAACGCCTGTGGTGAGTGAAGTCAAGATTGTTTCTACAGCAGGCATTCAAAACAGTACGCTGAATACGGGTGATGTAGTCAGTGTTAAAGTAACTATGAGTGAAATTGTTAGTGTGAGCGGAATACCTCAATTGGCATTGCATATTGGAAGTACAACAGTACAAGCTAACTATGTAAGTGGTAGCGGTAGCGGTAGTAAAGATCTGATATTTAACTATACCATACTATCAGGACAAACTGATGCAAATGGTATCAGCGTAGATACAAATAGTTTGACATTGAATAGTGGCACGATCAATGATATTTTTAATCATTCAGCAACTTTAGCTCATCTCGGAGTGGTGGATAATGGGAGTTATAAAGTTGATACGACAGCCCCCATAATCACCACCAACACTACTGCCTTAGCAATCAATGAAAACAGTGGAGCAGGACAGACGATTTACACTGCAACCGCGACGGATAGTGGGACAATCGCCTACACTCTCAGATCAGGAAGTGATACAGGACTTGCTATCAATGCTACTACAGGAGCGGTAACACTTACGGCTAATCCTAACTACGAAACCAAATCTTCATATAACTTCACTGTCGTGGCAACGGATACCGCAGGTAATGCGAGTG
>CANMHZ010000018.1 GCA_947497635.1 Helicobacteraceae bacterium
GCATTTACCAAATATTTACTTCCATAGACAGGAAGTGGCTCTTTCATAAACATGAAAACGATCAGTTTAAGATAGTAATACGCTGCAATCGCAGAGTTCAATGCCATGATAAGAGCTAGTACTGTATAACCACCAGAAATTGCTGACCCAATCATGTACATTTTACCCCAAAAAAGTGCAAAAGGGGGAACTCCCGCTAGTGAGAGCATAAACAATGCCATCACAACAGCAGCAACTGGCATTGTACGAATCAAGCCAGAAAATTTCTCATACGGATGGTCAGAACTTTGTCCTGCTATAAGATCTTTTTGACGATTAACCCATAACATAGAAAAGGCACCAAGATTGGTAAAACTAAAAAGTGCCCAATACAAAAAGAGTCCTGTATTGGATTGAGTTGAGCCAATCAAAATGGCTGCCATAACAAAACCTGCATGAGAGATTGAGCTGTATGCCAACATCCGCTTCACATCACTTTGTACCAACGCCCAAATATTAGATGCTGTCATTGTAACAACAACAACGACGTACAACACGACTTGAAGCCATACAACACCACTATGAACCAAGAATTCAAACAAGCGCATTGCAACAACAAAACCTGCGATTTTCGGTACGATAGACATGTATCCTGCAAGTGCCGCAGAGGAACCTTCATAGATATCAGGTGTCCATGTATGAAAAGGAACCATAGAGAGTTTAAATCCGAATGCTGCCAATAAAAAGGTAACCCCAAGAAGAACATAACCGATATTTACATACTCGTCTTTTGCTAATGCAAGGGCAATTTGGTTGATCTCAACAGAACCGGTAATTGCGTAAAGTATCATTGATCCAAATGCAAAAAATCCAGCTGCTAACGCACCCATAGTGAAGTATTTTATTGCCGCTTCAAACGATTTGGATCGGTTGTGCAATGCAATAAGAGTATAAAGGGCTAATGAAGCCATCTCTAGCCCGATAAAGACCATAATCAAATTATCCGTAGAAACCATAAACTGGAATCCTGCAATCATAAATAAGAAAAGGGCAAAATATTCTGGATAATTGTATTCATGGAACCGTTTGGAGGTCAATGCCAATGGGATAAAGAGCATTGAACCCGCAACAATAATGACTTGCGCCAAAATAGCCAGCCCATCAATGAGCATTACATCAAACATCCCTAAAATAGTACCATTTCGAAGGAAAAGGGCTCCGAAATCGACAACTGAACCCAAATCTAGTAGTAAAAATAGTAAGCTAACCATGACATAAAGAGACTTATGAAGTCCCCCTTTGAACAAATCAATCGACAAAATAACCAATGCCCCAATAATGGCAATCAACATAGGGGCGAGCGTCATAATATTAAGTGACGCTAAAGAAACAGTAACAGGCTCTAACATTAGTGTACCTCCGAAACGGAATTCATCGTGCCCGTGTTGGCAAGATTTGGGATACGTTTTTTGGCTTCTGGTGTTTGTGCTTTGTCGTGCATTAGCTGAACAATCGCTTCAACACTGTTATTAATTGGCTCTAACACTGGTTTTGGGTAAACACCCAACCAAATCGCAATAACAACAAGAGGAACCAATCCATAAAGTTCTGTTTTATTAAGATCTTTAAGATTTTTGTTTTCTTCTTTCGTAACAGGACCAAAGAAAGCTTTTTTGTACGCGCTCAACATATAAATAGCCCCTACAATAATAGCTGTTCCCGCTACAAGCGTATACGAGTGTGACTGCTTGTAAAATCCAAGAAGACTTAAGAACTCACCAACGAAATTAATCGTCAATGGCATCCCGACTGAAGCCATCATCATAATACCAAAGATAGTCGCATAACGTGGCATTACAGAAGCAAGCCCACCGAACTCCGACATCAGCTTCGTATGGCGGCGATCATAAATAACCCCAACCAATAAGAACAATGCCCCTGAGACAACCCCGTGAGCAATCATCAAAAAGACAGAACCACTAATCCCCTCAACGTTAAGAGCGAACGTTCCGAGAATAATAACTCCCATGTGTGAGATAGAACTGTATGCGACCACTTGTTTGATATCTTCTTGCGCGTAGGCAACCATCGCACCATAGATAATCATAATAATCGCCAATATAGCAATCGGAAACATAAACGCTACCGTTGCATCTGGAAAAAGTGGCAATGAGAAACGGACAAACGCATACGTTCCCATTTTGAGCAAAATAGCTGCCAAAATAACCGAACCAATAGTAGGCGCTTGACCGTGTGCATAAGGAAGCCACGTATGAAAAGGGAACATCGGAACTTTGATCGCAAACCCTAGGAAGAAGGCAGCGAACAACCACATTTGGTAATTGACAGGTAAAATCAAACGGTACCATTCAAGAAGTGAGAAACTCCATTGACCAGTTGCTTGATAATAGAAATACGCCATAAAGAGCATCCCTACTAACATCACTAACGACCCTGTAAAGGTATAGAGGAAAAATTTAACGGACGCATAAATACGAAGAGGTCCGCCCCATGCACCGATGATATAAAGCATCGGAACCAAAGAAAGTTCCCAAAAAACATAAAAAACAATCGCATCCAATGCAGAGAAAACACCAATCATCGTCATCTCTAAAAAGAGCAACGTGATGATAAGATCTTTAACACGACGTGTTTCGGTCAGGGAGAGAATCCCTATTAAGGTGAAAAATGCCGATAGGACAATAATAAAGAGAGAAATACCGTCAATTCCCACCATATAATTGATACCAAAGGCAGAAACAAGCGGTGCTATCTCCATAAATTGCATCCCCGATGTCATCGGATCATAAATATGCCACAACCATAATGAAAGGAAAAACTCAATACCAGCAACGGTAATACCATACGCCTTTGCGCTGTCCTTATGTACCACAAATCCGAGCATTGCTGCCAACGCTGGGAAGAAAATCAAAATCGATAAAATATGTTCTTGCATCAACATCTCCTTACATTGCCCGTAGGTTAACTGCGTTATAACCCGCAGTAAACGCCACAGCAAGTACCAATAAAACCACTAAACCAATAACCATCCAACGCAACATGCTTGAGAGATTACCATTTTGCATCGTATGTGTTTTTTCACCCGTTTGATAAATAATATTTGCAATTCCATCCACTGTAGCATCAACGATTTTGAGATCAATCTGTTTCCATGCTAATTTAGAGAGTTGTAAATACGGTTTTGAAAATACTTCATCATAAATTTTTGGGATGTAGTATTGATTATAAAGCAATTGATAGAAAAAGCCTGATTCGACTTTTTTATCCACTTTTACTGCTTTCGCATATTTTTTATAGGCGTAAGCAATCGCTAAGATAACAAACAGTTGCGTACCAATGGTCATAATCCAAAACGTCGTGTGGTTATGAATATGATATTGAACTGCGGGTAGAAGCTCTGTGACCATTAGATAATACGGAGTTTTGAAAACCATACCTGCAATGACCGCAAGAATTGCCAACGGTGCCATAGCGTACAACATAAAGGTATACGCTTCATGAGGGTGGATACCGTGTTCTAAGTGACGCTTGTCTCCATGGAATATCAATGCAATAAGACGGAAGGAATAAAAGGCTGTCATACCTGCTGTCAATAATAATACCGTATAGAGAATATAGTGTTGTTCAACAAATGC
This sequence comes from Helicobacteraceae bacterium, assembly GCA_947497635.1. Lineage (GTDB taxonomy): Bacteria > Campylobacterota > Campylobacteria > Campylobacterales > Sulfurimonadaceae > Sulfuricurvum. The sequence goes on from CANMHZ010000018.1 coordinate 3,636, forward strand.
TACTTCTAAGATAAGATCTTTCGAGAAGAACCCAGCCAATGGATAAATACCTGCTAACGCAACGGATGCCAATGTCATTAAAATCCATGTCCATTTCATCGACGTTTTCAATCCACCCATTTTGAAGGGATCGAGTTCATCGTGCATGGCGTGCATAACATTACCTGCACCGAGGAATAGAAGCGCTTTGAAAAATGCGTGTGCCATAAGGTGAAACAATGCTACCCAATAGGCCCCAAGTCCTGCTGCCACAAACATATAACCAAGTTGAGACAGGGTTGAATAGGCAATAATACGTTTCATATCACGATTGACCAATGCCATTGTTGCCGCAAACATGGCGACAAATGCACCCAATGATGCAATGGCATTACCCACATCAGGGATTTCGCTATAGATTGGATTGGCACGAACAACAAGATAAACCCCTGCTGTAACCATTGTCGCAGCGTGAATCAATGCCGAAACAGGAGTAGGTCCCTCCATCGCATCGGCAAGCCATGTGTGAAGAGGAAACTGTGCCGATTTACCCATCGCACCGATAAAGAGGAAAATACCAATCCATGTAATGACAGGCATTGGGAGCGCTGAGATATTAGCAAATACCACATCGTATTGCAATGAACCGAGATTCCAATACATCATAAAGATACCGATCAACATCGCTAAATCGGCAATACGGTTCATTATAAACGCTTCATTGGCAGCCCATGTCGCTGATTCTTTGTGATACCAGAAACCAATAAGGAGCCATGAACATAGACCAACCCCTTCCCATCCGATAAAGAGACCCAAGAAGTTGTCACTCATAACGAGTACCATCATTGAGAATACGAATGCAGAGAGGTAAGAGAAAAAGCGGTTAAATCCTTTGTCGTGAGACATATATCCGATGGAGTAGATATGAACCACTGTAGAAACCGTGGTAACAACCATCATCATCGTGACACTTACTTGATCGACCACAAAACCGAAGGGGATATATAAATCGCCCGTCGCTATCCATGTCATCATCTCAACATGGACAGTATGCCCTGCCATCACGTAAGTGAGCAAGATCAGACTGCTGATAAATGAGGTCAAAAGAAGCCCAGATGCGAGAACACCCGTAAAATAGGTTTTCTTTGATGCCCCAAAAAGTGCTGCGATCAATGAACCTATCAACGGAGAAAAAAGTGCCGTGTATAAATAAATTTCCATGTGGTCCTATCCTCTCATCGATGTCATTTGATCAAGATCAATTTTGCCTGTACGTTTGTACCAAACAATAAGGAGACCTAATCCTACTGCAACTTCCGATGCTGCAATGGCAATAATAAAGAATGCAAACATTTGCCCTGTATAATCACCACGGTAATGGGAAATAGCTGCCATACCGACGTTGACAGCATTCAGTAAAATTTCGGTTGCAAAAAAGAGCATTAACAAGTTTTTACGGCGCATAACCCCTATTAAACCGATTGCGAATAGGAGCGTCGAAAGTACCAAATAATGGTTCAGTGTCAATTCCATTAGTGACCCCCCTCTTCTGGTGTATGGTGAGATGACGCGTGCATCAAAGCTATCTCTTCATCTGCCATCAGCGTCAATGATTTATCCATCTTCTTACCTGCCAAAACAATCCCTGAAATCATCGCAACAAGCAACATAACCGCTGCAACCTCAAAGGGGACAAGATACTTCGTAAATAAAACCATTCCGATTGCTTGTGAATTTCCAACACTTACGTCAATAGGATAATGGGCATTTAAGTCCGTTGTAACGATAGGGGCAAGGACAATAAGGACGATCAAAACTGCTGCCAATCCTCCAAGGACAACGACGAAACGGGGATTATTACGTTTTTCTACTACGTCACGTGTTGTGTCAAAAAACATCATCCCGAATGCGTACAATGACATAACCGCACCCGTATAAACAATAATCTGGATAGCACCCAAAAAGTCGGCACCCAAAATAAAGAAAAATGCTGAGATAAAAATCATCCCTGCCGCCATTGCGGTCAGTGCATACAGTGCCTGTTGCGTCATCACGGTAATAGTAAACATCACAATCGTGAGTGCCGCAAACAGATAAAAAGCGACTACTTCAAACATATTTTCTCCTCCTTAATACGCGAGAGGCGTTTTCGTAACGCTCTCATTTGGGGTAATGGCACCAAAACCTGGGAACTCTGCTTGTTGCCCTGATGTTAACCAATCAAGCGGTGTCAACATATCGTCTTTGATAACAAAATGAGCCCGTTGCTCCGAACCATTTTCATACCGTTGCCCGTGAACTATCGCTAGTTCTGGACACACTTCAGCACAGTATCCACAAAAAATACAACGACCAAGATTGATACTGTATTCCGTAACTTCTTTGCGGCTGTTCTCATCAATTTTTGTATCCATTCGAATACAATCGGAGATACAAATTTTTTCACACAATCCGCACCCGATACAACGCTCATAGCCTGACTCCCATAAACGCAATAGTTTATGAACGGCACGGTAACGTGGCCCGATTGGGAGTTTTTCTTTCGGGTATTGCACCGTATGAATATCAAATTTGATCATCTCACGCATGACTACCCATAAACCAACAAAAAGTTCCCCTTTGAAGGTTCTCTTCACAACTTGCTTAAACTTATCCCAACTCGTTGTTGGATAAGTCTCGATGTCAACGTAAAAATACGGACTTTGCTCACTTACATTACGATCATTCAATGGTTCACTATGCATACATCCCTCCTTAGAACATCATCACAAGACCGGTGATCACAATATTGACCACGGCTAGAGGCATCAACACTTTCCAACATAACCACATCAATTGGTCAGGTCGTACATCAGGCCAAGCGGCACGTGTCCAGAGGAAAAAGAAGAAGAAAAATGAAACTTTGAGAAGCAGTTGAAACGCCCCTGCAATCGATCCATCACCAAAACCGCCTAAGAAAATAATAGCGATTACAAACGAGATAAAGAACATATTGGCATATTCACCGATGAAAAAAAGTCCCCATCGCATACCCGAATATTCTGTACCAAATCCATCAATAATTTCGTGATCATTTGCAATTAAGTGAAAAGGGGTACGTCCTGTCTCAGCAAATGCAGCAATCCAAAAAAGAATAAAGGCAACAGGCTGTGACCATACGATCCAGTTTCCAATTCCACCTGCTTGGTAGTTGTTAATGTCAATGAGAGACAATGACCCTACCATCATCAAAGGCGCAAGTAAAGAGAGACCACTGATTACTTCATAAGAGATAAATACTGCTGCACTTCGCGCTGCCGAGATCAACGAAAATTTATTCGCCGATGCCATACCACCTAAAAGCGGTCCATAAAGACCAATTGCCATTATCCCCAACACATAGAGGATACCAACGTTAATATCAGCGACAATCGGGTGAACTTTGTATCCAAATGCTGTAAACTCAGGCCAAAATGGGATAGCTGCTGCTGCCATAAATGCCGTTGCCGCCGTAATAACAGGAGCAATTTTAAAGATAGGCTTCACAACATTTTGAGGGATAATGTCCTCTTTTGTAAAAAGTTTGATCCCATCCGCCGCTACTTGGAGCAATCCAAAAGGTCCTACGTGCATCGGTCCTAAACGACGTTGCATAAACGCCAATACTTTACGCTCAAAATAGGTACCTAACCCAGCAAGCGCCGAGAACACCAATAAGATGACAACGATTTTTGCAATCGTTTCGATGATAAATGCCATATCCATGCTTTACACCTTTTCAATAGATACATTGCTAAAGCGGTAACCGCCGAACAATGCTTGGGAATTAATTTTTGAATCAAACGTTGGAAGATACGGTATATCTCCATTAATTTTTGAGTCATGAATAAACACAACTACCATCTCACCCAAAGAAGTTCTCACCCGTACGCTATCTCCTGCACTCAACCCATTGCTATTCATAAATGAAGTCGATCCGTACAAGCCACCCGATTCCTGCAATTGATGCGATGCCGCTGTAAATGACGTAAATTGTAAAACAGGATTTGCAAGGTATACGAGAGCACCTTTTAAACCATATTTCTCATCCAACGGCTGAACACTCTCATCACCACTCACTTCACTACGCTGTGATTCAAGGACATATCCACGAACCTCTTCACCTGCATTCGTATAATAATTCGGTAATGTGTCAAATTCAACTGCCTTAAAACCTGCATTTAAAGGAAGTTGTGACGTATAATCTACGGTCAAAGCCTCTTTAACCCCAAGTGCAGAGGCAATATCGTTCAATTCATACCCACCGTACGGCAATGCTGCATTGGTCGGATTCACACGTTTGTCGTTACTCGTTAATGTTCCCTCTTGCTGATTCAATGCCGGCATATCCAAATCACCCTCACCAAGTGCACTAAGGGTGAAGTTTCCTGCTGTATTATAACCTATTGTTTTAGTTCCAGCACTCTCATCCAAGTCACAAATAAGGGCAACCCCCAACGTATTGGCAAGATTGGGAACCATGGTTACACTAAATGATGTGTATTTCTCGATAAGTCCTACCAAACGTGCACAATTGGCAGCATTAGGGTGAGTATACAAATCGGAACCAACTATTAACGCAAACGTTGATTTTTTAGCTAAATACTTAGTGAGTGTTTCGCTAAACCCAGCTGGTGCATTTAAAAGCTCTAAAAGTCGATTTTCATCGACTTCAACTTCTTTAGAAACTTTTTTCTTTACCGTTTTCGTTACGTGTTCACTCACCTCTTCTTCAACGCCACTTTCTGCATTGAGTACTTTTTTGACAATAGTTTCAGTTACTTTTTCATCAACAGTCTCTTCTATTGTCACTGTTTTGGTGGAATGAAATGTTGCTAAATACGAGGTCAATTCAGAGGGCATCTCAGCTTTATCTCCAAAAAGATCCAACATCAAATACAAAGTTGCTTCTTCCATCAAAGGAGCATGGTTGATCTGCATAAGATTTTTTGACATAGCGGCAATAACAGGATCACTAATAGGGTGAAAATATAATCCCGCCCCTTTGTTCATTGACAGTGCATTGTTCATAGCAAAACGGGCATTAGGGTTGTCCGTCTTAAGCGCTGTACCAATGGAAACAACGAAATCTGCAGAATGAACTTCTTTGAAAAATCCGTGATAAAGAGATTCACCCGTAATCGTACTGTAGTTGCTCAGAAAGTTTTTAAATACTCGTGCTTCCTCGTTAATCAGCTTGTATCCGAACTTCTCTTTGAGACGTTGTAAAATCATCGCCTCTTCATTGGTTATCGTCGAGGTGAAAGCAATAGTATCAGCATTTTTAAACGCATCAATCGCTGCATCAAATGCAATACTATTTTTCGTAACATTGCGATTTTCAAAATCATATCCATATCGTCCTGCACCGCACAACGAAATGTAATTCCACTCGTTTTTGACACGATAAATTTTAGCATCAGGGTTCGTGATATCGGTATGTTTAATATCATAACTGATTTGACAACCGGCACTACAGTGGGCACACGTGGCAGGAATTTGGGTATGTTCCCACGCATTGGATGTATACTGATAATCACTGCTTACCAACGCACCAACAGGACAAACAGCTGTACACTCACCGCAGTTGGTACAATCAAGCGTTGTCCCTGCATTAGGGGCGATAAGCGATTTATTGAGCTTATTCCACATTGCATAGGCATCTTTGGGCATGGACTCTTTAAATGCAGCTTCAATATTCTCACCACCGCGAGCAACCGTTGAAAGTGCTGCATCACCGATCATATCTTTACAAACGGTAATACAACGCTCACACATAATACACAAAGCAGGATCGTAATGGATAAGTCCCCAATTTTGTGTTGGCTTGTGGGTATCGGCAATCGAATAGGTTTGTTTATCAACGCCCACTTCAAGAGTATAATTTTGGAGTTCACACTCTCCCGATTGGTCACATACACCGCATTCAAGAGGATGATTGACATCATATACCTCCATAATAGCACGTTTTTCGGTTTCAATCGTAGAGGTTGTGGTTGTGATGTTCATCCCCTGCTTTGCTTTTGCATTACACGCATAAACTTGTTTACCATCCGCTTCTACGAGACAAATACGACACGCCAAAGTTGGCGAGCAACGTGTCAGATAACAGATGGCAGGAATAAATATCCCATTGGAGCGTGCTGCATTAAGGATAAACTCACCCTCTTGCGTTTGAACCTCTTTACCGTCTATGGTTATCGTTATTACACTCATGATTTAACTCCCCACCTTTGTAAGTTTAATTTTTTCAAAACGGTACGTCTGCGGAAATCCACCAAACGAGGTATCAAATGTTGGCGCTAAGGCTATCGTCCCCTTCAAACTTTCATCGAGAATGAAAGTTCGAACCGTAGCCGTTCCTTCGATTTGAATGAGTTCACCACCACTAAGACGAGCGGCCGCTGCAAACTGTGCCGATCCACGAAGTGACGTATCGTGCTCTAACTGTGATGTACGTTCGGTATAACCGTTAAACTGATTCACAGGATTGGAATAATAAACAACCGTACCATTGAACTCTGGCAAATCATCAATCTCTTCTAACACACCATTTACGCTACACTCCATCGTTTCCAATCGATAACCACGATGATCTTCACCCAACGGACCGTAAAAGTTTTCCAAAGCATCAAATTCTATTGCTTTAAATCCTTTTGCTATAGGTAGTTGAACCGTATAATCAATGGTGTTTTCCGCTTTTACCCCTAAAGAAATGGCAATATCGTTGAGACAATACCCCTCAAACGCAACCGCAACATTGGTACTTAGAAGCTGATAGTTGAGACTAACGAATGTCCCCTCTTGTTGGTTAAGAGCAGGAAGTGCCATATCATGCGCTCCCAATGAACCGACGACGAAATCACCTTTTGCATTGTAGCCGACAACATCGGATATATTCTCATCTTGATCTAAATCACAAATCAACGAAACACCTACCGTATTGACGTTTTGAGGAATCACGACAAGGGAATAGTCACTGTATTTCTCAATCAATCCACACAAACTGGCAATATTAGCCGCACGTTTGTGATTCAATACGTCCGAACCGATAATCAAAGTTTTACGTTTGGCACGACGCAACGAGGCTGCAATGAGATCAAACTCTTCATCTCCGACATTGGACTCAGCACACAAGTAGCCATCATCCAACGAATCCAAAAATGCTTTTGTCTCATCACTGACATCGCAATTCTTCAAAAGAGTTTGGGCAAGCATCGCTACAACCCCCTCTTCCGAACCTGCTTCATATCGCACCATTTGGGTAATAACATTTTGAAGTAAAGCATCTTCAAGCGGGTGCATATAAACGACACGGGCACCATTATGGCGTGCAGCTGTCGTCATCGCGTAACGAACTGCTGGATTATCCGTACTAACTCGTCCACCCAATACAATGATTCCATCGCTTTGAGCTATCGCGTCCAATGAACCGCTAAACGCACTTTTTCCACTTACGCAACTATACGCGCTCATAAAGGATTGATACGCCCTCGCCTCTTCATTAAAAAGCTTAGTCCCCATCTTGACTTTGAGACGCTGTAAAATCATTGCTTCTTCATTGGTGATAAGAGAGCTAAAACGGATTGCTTTCGCATTTTTAAACGAATCAACCGCTTTTGCAAAAAGTTCTTTATCTTTGGAGGCTTGAATATCAAAATCAAATCCAAAACGTCCTGCACCACACAACGTAGCTACTTCAAAATTATTCGTAACACGGTAAATTTTTGGTTTTGCCCCAAGAGAATTGGAAGTGTGTTTAACTTCATACGTCAAGGAACATCCAGCCGAACAGTGCGCACACGTAGCAGGAATTTGGGTTAACTCCCACGCATTGGCACTGTATTGAAACTCTGAGCTCACTAATGCTCCAACCGGACACACAGCGATACACTCACCACAAAAAGTACAATCAAGTTTGTCGTTGTTCTTAGGGACAACCGCCGATTTGTATCCTCCAAATTGGAGGGTAATCGCATCATCACCAATAATCTCATTACAAACATGAACACATTTTTCGCATAAAATACATAGGGATGGATCGTAGTTAATCAATCCCCAGTGTTCAATCTTGCGATGTTGCTCTTTTGCACTGAAATGTTGTTCCGAGATGCCAAATTCCAATGTTTTATTTTGGAGGTCACACGCCCCTGATTTATCACATACGCCACACTCTAAAGGGTGGTTAACGTCATACAAACGCATGATATTGGTACGCTCTTGCTGCAAACGATCCGAATCAATCGTGACAGCCAGCCCTTGCGTGGGTGGAGTTTGACAACTTAAGATCAATCCATCGACGCTGTCGGCTTCAACAACACACAAACGACATGATGCACACGGTTTTGTTTTTTCAATATAACACATCGTTGGGATATAAAATCCTGCTTTACGTGCCGCTTGAAGAATCGTCTCACCCTTAAGCGCCGTAACGGGTTGGTTATTTATCGTAAATTCTATCA